>SKZM01000120.1 GCA_007127385.1 Methanosalsum sp. | reverse complement strand
GATCCTGTACTGTGGTACCCTCATGCAGTGACATATGCTCCACTTTCTTCTCAAGCATCCGGAAAACAGCCCTGCTCAACCAGCTCTTACCTGTACCCACAGGTCCCACCAGAAGCACATTGCGGTCCATGGACAGACCTAGCAGTACCTGATGAAGAATTCTATTACCAGTAGGTGTTTCCTTTTCATAGTATTCATATACCGGACCTGGACGATCATCAGGTTCATTGCCTGCAGGAATCCTGATACTGCCACTTACCAGACAACTGTTATGCAGGACAGGGACAGACATAGGTGGTGCTGTTTGGGAACCAATATATGCAGGATCACTGAAATCTGTAGTTGATCTGAAAAATTGCGGTGAGCCAGGATCTGACAGATCAATTCCCTCTGCGAGCCATATAGCCCCGTCCATGCTGTACCAGACCCATATCTCACTGCCTGCTATGGCAAGTATAAGATCCTGATCTGTAGAGACATTAACTGTACTGACAGGATGAATGGAGCCTAAAAGAGGTTCAGCCTGTATTCCGTCTGGACATTTACAGCAGAGCCATACCCTGCCCTCGACAAGCACCACTCTCAGTTCCCTCTGTCCTGAAGGATCCCTGACATTCTGGCCCTTTCTGAAAGAAAACAGAATTGATGACCTGAAATTGCGTTCCATATCTGTAGCAAATCCCTGGACCTCACTACTAACAAAATCATAACCCCTTTCCCACTTGCCGATCATATATTCAGAACTTATGAGTGAGACCAGGGATTCTGAAGGATATCTTCTTCTGGCCACAATGATTCGTTCCAGGACCCTTAGTGACATCTTTCTCCATACACGGCCACTGTTATTGATAGTGTCCTGAAGGTAAACCAGGTCCTCTATGAATTTCCAGGGTACAATGCTATGGGATACCTTCCTGAGAAACTCTATTCGCTGGTGTTTATCCAGTTCATCAACCTGGATAAGGGTACCGAACCTGTCCCGGAAATCCGGGTCAATATCATATCCCCCGTATTCCTCTCCAGCCTCATTCATGGTGGCAATGATCTGGAAACCCTCACACCGGCTGACCCAGCTACCGTCAGGCATCTCAAGTTCAGGGGCTTCCATGATCTCATTAAGGATTGCACATACACCTGGCCGGGTCTTGTTTACCTCATCCAGGATAATGATCCTGCCGTTCATATAGGCATTCACTATCTGGCTGTACTCCCAGACCGTCAGCCCTGCCTCCAGACCTCTGGAGGCTATCAATTCCGGGCCTTCCATATCCTCTGACAGGGATACAACAATGGGATCTTCTCCCATGATCCTTCCATACATCATTGCAAGCCAGTCCTTACCCGTACCTGCATCACCTATAAGCAAAACATTTTCTCCAAGTGATCTGGCCCGGGTCATCTCATGGATAATATCAAGGCCCTTTGAAGTCCATTTCCTGACAGAGTTCAGGTGATCTATATCAGGGATCTTGGTGCTTAATGGATATCTTACCTGTGAATCCATTATAATCCATGGCTGGCCGGTCTCATCTGGACAATAGTGAATGCTGCCTGCAATTTTTCGGTCAGTACCCTGGCTGTAAAGCCTGGAGATGATGGAATCTGCCAATGTATCATCATCGATTACGATACTGCACTCCACCCCATATACCATGGACAGTGTTTCAAAGAAGATATCCAGTGACCTGCCTATTGACCTTACCCATTTCAATGAATCCATTATTGCGTCTTTCAGGTTACTGGAAGGATATTTCCAGAGATGGAGTTCCCTCCTGAGACAGTATTTTAGATATATCTCATCAGCCATTGCCGAGTGGTCCACATGCAGAATTCCCCTGTCATGATCCATGAATACTCTGGGTCCCATACCTCTGAGTATGATAACCCTGAACTCACGGCACTCTTTACAGAATTCTTCCAGAACATCACATACCAGCTCCTCAAACCTGTCAGCCATATCAATGCTGCCAGTATAAATTCGGATCAGTTCCCATCCATCATTATTTCTGAGTACATTCCAGTGACCTGTATGTTCAACTGCGACCCCTGCATCTATATTATGAACAGAGGTCTCCATCTCGTTCTCAGGAATCTCTGCCCTTATCCGTTCAAAGTTTACCGGAGGAGCAGCTGAGAGCAGCTCTGATATTTCAAATAGCAGACTTTGAAATCTGTTGCTATGTGTCACGCAATGCAGGCTGTCACTATCCAGAAGGGCACGGAAAAAAGTACCTGGAATACGCCCGTCTGAAGTACCGCACAGTTGCTTGATAATCTCATTTTCACATGGAGTATGTGATGAACCTGAAAAATCCATTATTAACCATCTTGATAATTTAATCATATCAGCCGGTCTGTATAGATCAATTCATTATCTAACAGATCAACATTAACATATAGTGACATTATGATTCATTAATTATATCTACAGCAACCACTATTACTTTATCTATTTATGTCTTCTGAGAAAATTGTCCCAGGCAGGATCCTGTATGGCCCGGATTATGAAGTTATCCAGGGGTGCATAACAATCAAAGACGGGATCATCAGTAAAGTAACTGAAGAAAAGGTGGATTCACAGAACATCATAGCTCCCTGTTTTGTAAACTGTCATACGCATATAGCAGATTCAGTATACAAGGACCCACCGCTTGGAGAATACGACAGGTTCATACTCCAGCATGACCTTGATTCTCTGGTAAAACCACCTGACGGACTAAAACACAGGGTATTGCAGAAAACATCCACCCGGAAACTGATTGAAGGTATGCAATGTTCATTGAAGGATATGCTGGCAACAGGCACCAGTTCATTTGCAGATTTTAGAGAAAATGGACTCCCAGGAGTTCTTGCATTAAAGGATGCCCTTAAAAGTACAGATATAGGCCATACAATACTTGGAAGGCCTTCAGGATATATGGGAGATACGGATAAAACCGTTATGGAAGTTGAAAGGATACTGGAACATGCAGATGGTATGGGAATCAGTGGTATAAATGACATGAACCATGAACTCATTGAAGCCATTGCAGAATGTACAAAAGAACATAAGAAGATCTTTGCAATACACTGTGCAGAAAAGGAAAGAAAGGGTATTGGCAGGACAATTGGCCTTCATCCGGATTATCTGATACACATGACAAAGCCACTAAAAGAAGATCTTGAAGACGTAGTTGATCTTGACATCCCGGTAGTTGTCTGTCCCAGGTCAAATTTCACAACAGGAGCCGGCATGGCACCTATTGCACAGATGCTTGATATGGGAATAAGGGTGGGTATAGGAACCGATAATGTAATGCTTAATTCAG
>SKZM01000086.1 GCA_007127385.1 Methanosalsum sp. | reverse complement strand
TCACACATTTAAATCCCGGATAGCTTCTTTATGGTGAATAACTATAATCAAAATAAGATATAAATATATTTCAATATAAAATAATTGATATTAGGTCAATGATCCAGTTTTCTGGACATATATGGCCCATCAGGTTCATATCCAAGCTTACGATAGTAATCCCTGACCCCAATACCACTGATTATAGCCAGTTTGCTGTAGCCTGCTTCCTCTGCAATCGATTCTGCGTTTTCCAGCAGTTCAGATCCGTATCCTCTGTGCTGCCAGTCTTTCTCACCGGCCTTCTGGCCAACAGGGACCATTGAACCGTATACATGAAGCTCCCTGACAATTGCAGCATTTTCAAGCTCAGGCCTGTGGGGTAATGCAGGAAATCTCAGTCTCAGAAATCCTACCAGAAGGTCATGGACAGTGTCTTCAAATGTAATGAAATGTTCAGTACCGCCGCATGCCTGGTATTTCTGAACTCTCAGCTCTATGTTCGAAGGGTCAGGTTCACTGCCCTGTAATATCCTGTGTCCCACTTCCCTGCATCTTATACATCTGCACTTTGCTCCTTTCTGATCCAGAATGTTTCTGGCCAGCTGGCGAATATTGCTTTTCCGGTTACCTGCAAATATCTGGTGTGCAGGAATATCTCTTTGAATACGCTGCAATCTGACCCATTCCGGAAGACATTCTTTGATATCTGCAAGAAGCTGTGCACTCTGTACATCATCAGGCGGTTTGTATTCTCCCTGTTTCCACATATCGTATAGTTTTGTCCCTTCAGTAACAAGAGTGGGATATATCTTTAGATAATCGGGCATGAACCTGGAATCTTCAAACAGTGTTCTGAAACTGCGAAGATCCCTTTCAGAATTCATCCCAGGCAGATGTGGCATCATATGAAACCCCACCTTTAGTCCGCTGTCCCTGAGTATCCTGTTTGCTTCAATGGTATCTTCAACTGTATGTCCCCGGTTAATTCTGGTGAGCACATAGTTATAGATGCTCTGAACTCCGATCTCAACCTTTGTGGCACCCAGCTTGAGCATTCTGTCCACATGCTCTTTTTTTGCCCAGTCCGGTCTTGTTTCAAAGGTAATACCTGTATTTCTTACAGCAGCCTGCTCATTTGCTTTCTGGACAGTTTCCAATGATATATATGAAGTGCTGCCGGAGCTTATACTATGTCTCCACTCTTTACCATAGTAATCGTTCATTGCTTCAAGACAGCGCTTTGTGAACCATTCCTGATAGTCCAGTGAACGTGAGGTAAAGGTACCTCCCATAACTATAAGCTCTGCCTTATGGATGTCATGTCCGATCTCCTGAAGCTGCATGAGTCTGGATGTGACCGATGAATAGGGATCATAATTGTGATGGATCGCCCGCATGGCTGCAGGTTCCTGGCCCATATAGCTCTGGGGTGAATTAAACCGCGAGTCTGGTCCGCCAGGACAGGGAACGCATGCTCCATGGGGGCAGGGTGCAGGCGAGGTCATTGCTGCAATTACTGCTACACCGGAGATGGTACGCACTGGTTTTCTTCTAAGTATCTCCCGAACTTTACCCTGTTCGGTTTCATTTCCAGCCATAGTGATATCAGGATTACTCGGAAGTGTAGGTAATTTATATTTCTGGCTGACCCTTTTCTTTGCAGCATTTAACTCAAGTGTACTGGAAATAGATCCGTCAAGTACCATTTCAAGAAGTTCTCTGCATGCAAGATTTTTCTGGTGTGTATCCTCAGGCATTTTATCTGTGTTTTATTTAATTTCAGGACAATCAAAAGTCTGCGATCATGTTTTCCAGCTGTATCCTGTCATTGGCAGCATCGATCATTCTGTAATCGGTAATTGCAATAATGGTCATCATTCTGGCAATATCCCTGTCCGGTTCATTGGATTCAATGAGGGTATGATATAGGTGCTCAATTATTTCAGTACCTGACATTCCGCTGTCAATAAGCAATGTATCAATAATTTTTCTGGCGTCTTGAATCTTTCCTGAAATAGCTGCTTCAAATAGGGGAACTATGTTCTCATGTGTCTGGTTTAGGACTGCTTCGTATATATGTTCCTGATTGATATCTGATCCATCAGTGAATGTAGATGCCAGCTGAAGTGTGATAATTCCTTTTTCTATATTCCCCTTCGAATGATAAAAAAGTGCTTCCAGGCCACTATCTATGACTTTCATATTTTCAGATAGTGCAATGTTTTCCATATGTTCAATGAATTTCTTTTCAGGTACATGAGAGAAGTATAGCTGCAGTCCTCTAGATCTTAGAGGCGATATCAATTTTGAAGGCTGGGTTGTAGCAAGGATGAACCGGGTGGTAGATGTATATCTTTCCATGATCCTCCTAAGGGCATGCTGTGAACTCGAATCCAGGGATTCTGCATTATCAATGAAAATGATCTTGTAGTCATGGTCAATAGGACTCATACTTGCATATTCATTAACAACCTGCTTGAAAATGGAAATGACACTAACTCTAACTTTTTTTGGATCATCGGTACCGATAATTCGCCTGAACCTTTTATCCCGGACAATATATCTTTTACCCATATCAAAAAAATCAGAGGCATTAAAGTATGTAAAATTCCGTTCGGATCCAGGTCCATAGAGATCATGTGCAAGAGCAAAGGCAGTTGAGGATTTACCAGTACCTGATGAACCGTGGAAAACCAGGTGTGGTAGATTATTTGATTTTATCAGCTGGTTGAGAAGATCCACCGTTTTTTCATTTCCTGCAATATCTGCAAGTGAACGTGGCCGATATTTAACAGTCCATATGTCATTACCCATTTCCATTTAAGACCTGCCCCGGATTAGCTGGATGCTGATTTTTCAGAGTCCTCAAGAACCTTCTTTATAACCTTGCCGTAGACCGGCCTGGCTACGAATACACCCAGCATTACACCTACAATGGTGGTTAATGCAAAGCCCTGAAGTGCTCCAAATCCAAGCACTACCAGTGGCGCCATTGCTACGGTTGTTGTTGCAGCAGCTCCCATGATTATCGCAAAGGCCTTGGTGATCCTTGCAAGGTATACTTTGGTTGGCGGTAGCTTACCTTCATAGAGCACTTCGTCTGTGATGATTATCAGGTGGTCAATTCCGGTACCGATCACTGCAATAATTGCAGCTATGCTCGGAAGATCGAGCTGCCAGCCGATCGCAGCTGCAAATCCAAGTATCATCACAACTTCAGCAATGGATATTCCTACCATAGGTACAAGTATTTCCTTCCTTCTGTATTTTATAAACACAGCAGAAGCAACTGCAAACAGCGCAAACAGTCCTACAATAAGAGACTGGCTCTTAAACTGCTGACCAAGGGTTGCATCAAC
>SKZM01000157.1 GCA_007127385.1 Methanosalsum sp. | reverse complement strand
CACAATTGAAATATGAATGTTTTTATTTTATGTCCTGAAAGATACTGACTGACGGTCAATGCAGACTTCTAAGAGAAAACTCACCAGCTATATTTGTTTCCATCAGCTCCAGAACAGTGTCCAGATCATTTGATTGCCCCAGTGCCCACATGAGCTTTACAAGTGCAACTTCCGGAAGCATATCCTTTCCCTCAATAGCTCCAGCTTTGATGAGATCCCTGCCAGTATCATATACTCGGTCACATACCCTTCCGTACAAGCACTGAGATGTAATAACCACGGCGATACCTGCCTTTGTAGCTTTCTCTATTTCGGGCACCCAATCACTGGAAACATGTCCAAGACCAGTACCTTCAATAACGATTCCACGATAATTTTCTCTGGTATAATAGGATAGTATATCAGGTTTTGCACCTGGAACAAACTTAATCAATCCACATCTGGGATCAATATTTGTCTCTGACCCTAGTTTAGATGAGTTCCTCGTAGCATAATCTGAAATTATTTCGAGATCTTTTGTAGAATAGTCAACAAACCCGATTGGATCACTGTTTATTGGCCAGAAAGCATCTCTTCGTGAAGTATGCATTTTTCTGACCCGGACACCCCGGTATATCCCGCACCTGTCATCAGAAATACTATCGTGCATGACAACACACACCTCTGCAATATCACTGGTCGCAACTTTTGCTGCACATATAACATTCATTACATTATCACTACTTGGCCTATCAGCACTTCGCTGGGATCCAACCAGTACTATGGGAACTGGCGTCTTTACCATAAATGAAAGTACTGCAGCAGTGTACATCATAGTATCAGTTCCATGGGCTATAATTATTCCATCTGCTCCATTTTCGATTTCTTCAATAACAGCTTCTGCAAGCTCAGGCCAGTATTCAGGCTTCATGTTTTCGGAAAGAACATTGTACACAACCCTTCCCTTAAATAGGGCCATCTTTTGCAATTCGGGTATAGATTCAAGTATATCATCTGCTGAGAACTGGGCAGAAACCGCACCAGTTCTATAATCTATTTTACTTGCTATTGTTCCACCTGTTGAAATAATAGAAACTTTTGGGAGTTTACTATCTGCCTGTTTTGTTTCAGATTTTTCTTTTGATGAAGAATATTCTTTTTTCTCTATAAGTTCAATGTGGGCATCCCCGGGATTAACTCCAATATTATATCCGCTGTCCAACTTAAGAACAACATATTTTCCGGACTTTGGCATTGCAACTCCCTGATACTCAACCCCGTTTTTTTTGACCTTTATTTTGTCTCCAGTTTCAAATTCCATAATTAATACCTTCAGATTCCAATAATTTGATGCATGGTAACAGCATTATCTCAGTGATTAGGCACAGTTGATACCTTCTTTACTATACTTTAAAGCATTTGGACCATTTATAAATTCAGAATTTTTCCTGCTCAGGCATTACCTGTCAGTTCATGAACAAGATCAAGAAGGTTCTTTATCGATCTTTGAGTATGATCACGTAGCTGGTTAACCGTATTTGTATCTGATACAAGATCATCTCTTCCTGAATCAATACATCTAAGGACTTCAGTAGATGCAGGACCACCAACAGCTTTTCTGCGATCTATATTAAGGTGGGGGTCCAGTGCTTCATGAACCATATCTTCAGTAAGTCCAAGGTCGCTCATTTTATTCTGCATTACAGAATCGGCCGCATCATCAATTATTTCAAGTGTTGGATCATGACCATCCTTTGCAATCATTCCAACGATCTGATGAGCTGTCCTGAATGGGATTCCTGAAACTCTGACCAGTGTATCTGCAAGTTCTGTTGCAGTTGTGAATCCATTTATTGACTGGAACTCCATTGCATCCTTATTGATCTTCATGGTAGAGATCATGCCAGCCATCATTAATAGTGAACTGGATGTTGTTTCTACACACTTCCAGATATTGGGTGTTGCTTCCTGAAGATCGCGATTGTAGCTTAAGGGGAGTGATTTAGATATTGTGATAAGTGACATGAGCGAACCTGTTGCTACACCACACTTTCCCCGAATTAATTCTGCAGTATCCGGATTCTTTTTCTGGGGCATGATCGATGAAGTTGAAGAATACTGATCATCAAGTTCTATAAAATTAAATTCTGAGGTTGACCAGAGAATAATCTCTTCAGCCATTTTACTCAGGTTAAGCATAATGTTGGTACATACGAAAGCGGCCTCGATCAAAAAATCCCGCGTACTTACAGCATCCATTGAATTTTCAACAATTCCCTCAAAACCCAGAAGTTCCCGGGTTCTGAGCCGATTAATGTCGAATCCTGTTGATGCAAAAGCAGCTGCACCCAGGGGACTCACATTAATCCTGGAGAATGCATCAAGTACGCGTCCAAAATCTCTTTCCAATGCTCCTGTATGAGCCAGAAGGTGATGAGCAAGTGTAGTCGGCTGTGCATGCTGAAGATGAGTATATCCGGGCATGATAGTATTCAGATTTTCAGATGCAGTAATCAAAAGTGATTCCCTGAGTGTATTGATTTCATCCATCAGGTCAAGGAGTTGATTTCTCAGTACCAGACGGATACACGTTGCTACCTCATCATTTCGGGATCTGCCGGAATGCATTCTTCCGCCAATGTCTTCTCCAACCATATCTATCAACCTTGATTCCAGTGAGATATGTATATCTTCATAACTCCAATCCAGCTTTTCAATTCCTTCATCCCTTATTTTTAAAAGAGATCGAAGTATAGACACACAATCCTCTCTTTTGATTATCTTCTGCTCATAGAGCATGATAGTGTGGGCCATATCCACCAGAATATCTGCATCAAATATCCATGCATCATCTATCATTGATGATGTAAATTTGTGAATCTTTTCATCCGGAGTTGATGAAAGTCTTCCTCGCCTTAAAATATCGCTCATTCAAAACCTCAATATAGTAAAATGAATATTATTGAATAACCTTATTGATTTTAAGATTTGATTTGTCATTCATTGAACAGTCATCACTGTACAAATCGATATTCACCGTATGTAAACAATACATTTAAAACTGTTGGAAAATAGGAAACAGAATGATGATCATATACATTATTGGTGTGATCAATATTTCAGGAGATATAAATTGCATTTAGCAAAAAAGAAAAGATGTAATTCTGATAGTTGATTAACATGCACCCTACTTCAGTTTACATTTTTAAGTATATTAGAATGAAGGTCTAAGTGGTCGGTTTCGATTTCAACCAGTGCAGTGAAAAATTCTTTCATACGTGGTTCAACGGCTTCATCAGCAAATCTAGAATAGGAATCTATGGCCCTTCTTTCTCTTTCCCAGCCTTCTTTTGTATTTTCAATAGAATCCGTGCTGCATCCTAGT
>SKZM01000112.1 GCA_007127385.1 Methanosalsum sp. | reverse complement strand
TTTATCTATAAGTGAATTCATTAGTATAGAATAACATTGATTCGTATATGAATTTAATCAATTTAACAAAGCTTTCCATTAAATTTATGAACATGATATTATCCACTGTAATATCCATAAAAAAGATGGACATAAATTAATCCAGCAATATACCTGCTGGTAATTCGAACATTGTAATTATATTGAACATCGTCTATGTGCAGGTATCATAGTGAATAAAGAAAAAGGTATCAAAAGAAAATGGATGCAGCTTCCAAGAAATGTGGTTGTAGGACATGGTGCCATCAATGAAGTTGCGGATGTTTGTGATGATCTAAAACTGTCCGGTCCTGCCACAATAGTAACCGGTAAAGCCACAAATAAAATAGCAGGCGAAATAGTCCATGATCTGCTGGAACAATGTGGACAGGACACTGACATCGTGATTTCAAGATCTGCAACTATGGAGCAGGTAGAAGCTGTGATGGAACAGGCAGTTCAAAACAGAAGCAATTACTTACTTGGTGTGGGAGGCGGTAAGTCCATTGATGTGGCAAAACTGGCCTCTACAAAACTGGGCCTCCCCTACCTGAGTATTCCAACCGCAGCTTCACATGACGGAATTGTATCTTCAAGAGCATCCATTTCAAACGGAGAAAAAACGACATCTGTTCAGGCAAACTCTCCAATGGCAGTCGTAGCAGATACTGAAATAATTGCAAAAGCTCCTTACAGGCTTCTTGCAGCAGGATGTGGAGACATTATTTCAAATTACACTGCGGTTCTGGACTGGGAACTGGCACATAGGCTCAGAAATGTCCCCTTCAGTGAATATGCTGCTGCACTTTCCCGTATGACAGCAAAAATCCTGATAGACTCAGCTGAATCAATAAAACCTGAACTGGAAAGCTCTGCAAGAATTGTAGTAAAGGCACTTGTATCCAGTGGTGTTGCCATGAGTACAGCAGGATCGTCCAGACCCGCTTCAGGATCAGAGCACATGTTCAGCCATGCACTTGATATGGTGTCACCTGGCTGTTCCCATCATGGAGAACAGTGTGCCGTTGGAACTATTATGATGATGTATCTTCATGGTGGAGACTGGCGTAACATCAGAGAAGTATTAAAGACCCTCCAGGTGCCGGTAAGTGCTGAAGAACTGGGTATTGAAGATAAATATATATTGGAAGCGCTTCTTGTTGCACACACAATCAGACCAAAGAGATATACAATATTGGGATCAGGTATAACCCCATCTGCAGCAGAAAAAGTTGCAAAGATTACAAAAGTAATCAAATAAAGGCAAAAGTGGTGTATAATATGACCAATAATGACACAATAATAACACTTATCGGATCACGGCTTGCAAAAGAAGGGCTTGAATTTATTTTTGAAGGAGAATCTGCAGAATGCAGCCAGTGTAAGCTCAAGAACATCTGTACAAGACTTGAAAAAGGCAGAAATTACAGAATAATCAAAGTGAGAGACAGTGTATTACATGACTGCCAGGTTCACGATGTTGGAGTATTGCCGGTAGAAGTTACAAAGGCACCTGTTTTAGCAACTGTGCAATCAAGAAAAGCCGTGAACAGTTCTAAGTTGTTATATGAATCACCTAAATGCAATGAAGTTAACTGCAAGCTATATCAGACCTGCCATCCAAAATCTATTAGGAACGGGGATAAATGTATGATAGTTGAAGTTCTCAAAAGTGTTGAAGACGAGTGCAAAAAAGGATATTCTCTTAAAAAGGTGAAATTGCAGGTCTAATATATTTAAATGGGTATAAATGTCAGAATATTTGATCATACGGAATAAAAGCTCCAAAATAAATTATTTATTATAGCATAAATTGGGATATGAATGTGATTTTTATGGTTGAAGAGCAGATTCATCAAGAATTCTACACAAAAAAACGATGGAATAACTGGATAAACAAGGTCAAAGAAGCAGATCTGAAAATTACCAACGAAGAATCCGGAAAATTGGATGATACCGGATTACTACTTGTCAATATGCAGGATGATGTAATTCTTGCATGCCTTAAGGTAATTGCAAAATTTGAGAGAGATTCAATCTCCCAGAAAGAAGCATTACATATTCTTTCACAGATCAAGGATATTGTTCTTGAGGAAATTGAACCAATCTCAGAAGACATCGATATGATGTTTGATTCAATACAGACTTCACTGATGGGGGCACTGGCTGCGTGTGAATGTTATATCACTGGATCTTATGACAAAGACGCAAATATTGAAGATCTCTTCAAAGCAGCAGTTGAATCCGAAGAACAGGATGATATTGAGTCCGTATTCAGATATGTAGCCGAGATTGGGGGATCCGTTCTTGCGGGTGCAAAGTTGCCAGAATCACTGCTTGAAAATGTACAGTATGGTCTTGCGGCTGAACTGATGGATGGCATAGATTCAATTTCTGCTGCAATGATCGGAGCAGACAGCTACAAGGAAGATGATGGGGATTATGATCCAGTATGATTGTACTATATAATTACCAGACAATAGACTATTTTTAAAACTTTTTTTAAAAGGGTGTATCAGATTGCATTATGCATCAGATACATTAACTTCTAATTATGTTCTGGAACATAAACGATTGAGTCCAGTGCAATTTTTAGCAGTTTTATGGCAACTTATACAGTGCACAGCACGTAAGCGTAAACAAAGACATCGATCAGGATGTATAGATATGAATATATTCAAAAGTATTATATCAAATGACTGACCACTAAAAATACATATTGTAGTAACACAAAAATAGATATTTGTGTTATCAGCACTCAATTATAAGAGGTATACAAATGACTGAAAAAATAGGAATTTTAGCTATTGGACACGGAAGTAGATTACCTTATAACAAAGAAGTTGTTACATCGATAGCCAATAATATTGCTGAAAAATATGAAAATATTGTTGTAAGGGCAGGATTTATGGAACATTGCGGCCCCTCTGTTGAAGAGGCACTAAAAGCATTTGATGGTACCGGTGTTACCAAAATTGTTGCAGTTCCGGTATTCCTTGCATCGGGAGTTCATATAACTAAAGATATCCCGGCAATCTTACAATTAGATCCAGAATCAAAAACGGGATCTGTTGAAGTTGATGGAAAAGAAATACCTTTACTTTATGGAAAACCCCTTGGAAACCATGAACTGATTGCAGACCTTGTGTATACCAGAGCCCAGGAAGTTCTTTAAACAGTACTTTATGAATGAAATCGGAAAAAATATCGCTGTGCTTGATCTTACACACGGCGGTATTGCTATTGCTAAAAAATTATCCCTGCTTGGATTTGGTGTATATGCAGTGGATGTATACCGGACAGTCACATACAGCGTGAAGTCAGAGCTGGTCAACATATACAACATAAGCGTATCAT
>SKZM01000223.1 GCA_007127385.1 Methanosalsum sp. | reverse complement strand
AACGGGAGAAAGGAATTAACCCACTTTTACAGAAATCTGGACGGCACCAGCTGATTTGCCAGAAGGTCATCATATGATTCTGCTTTCCGGATCACGTCAATCATTCCATCGTTGATCAACAACTCTGCACATCTTGTCCGGCCATTATACTGGGAACTCATTGAAAATCCATATGCTCCAGTATCAAAGAATGCAATGATATCGCCTTTTTCGATTCTTGGCAGCTCACGGTCATGGGCCAGAATATCCCCGGATTCACATATCGGACCTACAATGCTATAGATCTCTTCCGGTTTTTTATCAGCCTTGTTTGCAACCACAGCAAAGTGATAAGAATCATACATGGCAGGTCTTATAAGAAGATTAAACCCTGCATCCACACCTACGAATTTCTTTGCAGCTTCTTTCATGGTATTTACTGTTGTCAGCAACAGTGTAGAATCTCCCATTATATAACGTCCAGGTTCAAGAATAAGTTTCGGACTGATACCTTCATCCCTGCAACGACTCTTGAATATTGGAAGGATCAGGTCTGCCAGGTCTTTTGGTGACGGAACTGCTTTACCTTTCTCATATGGAATTCCAAGACCTGAGCCCACATCCACAAACTTAACATCCACACCAAGGCGAGATATCTGCTCAACAAGATCCATCATTTTGTTCATGGCTTCTGAAAAGGGAGATATTTCCAGAATTTGTGATCCTATGTGACAGTGTATACCAATTGGATTTATCCCTGGCAGATCAAGTGCCTCCTTATAGGCATGAACTGCTTCCTCATGAGGAATCCCAAATTTGGATGCTTTAAGCCCTGTTGAGATCTTAGGATGGGTCTGTGGAGATACATCAGGATTCACCCTAAATGAAACATCTACAGTTTTCTTCTCTTTCTTTGCAATCCTGGATAATGTTCTCAGTTCATCAATTGAATCAAGTGATACACGAACTCCTGTCTTTACAGCCATTAGCAGTTCCCGGTCAGATTTGGAATTCCCATTAAAGAGTATCTTATCTCTGGGAATACCGGCCATCAGTGCCAGATAAAGTTCCCCGTCAGAGAATACATCCGCACCTGCTCCTTCTGATGCCATGATCTTAAACAGGGTCAGATTGGAGTTAGCCTTGGCAGCATAATAAAGATCAGCATCAGGGAATGCGTCTTTATATCGCCTGAAGTTATCACGTATCCTGCTTTCATTTGAAACGTATACAGGTGAACCGTACTGTTTTACAATTTCTACTGCAGGAATTCCTCCAATTGTTAGCTGACCGTCTTCTATTTCCAAATGATTCTTTATCGTAAACATGTTTTGTGCACCTTAGTTCCATATATTATTCTGTCAAATCCATCTTATAATCAATATAATGCTATTAGTCATTATCTATATCTGGTTTCAATTAAAAAAGTTATCTGGTTTCAACTATATGTTCAGCTTTTATTAAGTGTCTTCATCAGCTGATTGTATGAATATGTATTTACAACATCATCAGCCGTAAGCCATCCTCTTTTTGCCTGACCGATACCATAGTGCACATATTCCATTTGAGATGAGCCATGAGAATCACTGTTTATACAAAATTTCACACCGGCTTTTTTCGCACGGATGATCATTGAATCATTCAGATCAAGGCGCTTTGGCTGGCTGTTGATCTCAAGTACCTTGTTGTTTCTGGCAGCAGCTTCAAAAACAGAATCAAAATCTGCTTTATAGCCTTCTCTCTTTCCAATCAGACGTCCGGAGGGATGTGCAAGTATATTCAGATATTCGTTTTCCATTGCAGAAATAATCCTGCGGGTCATTTTACTTTCAGGATACTTAAATCCGGAATGAATAGCTCCCACCACAACATCAAGTTTATCCAGTATTTTATCTGGATAGTCCAGGTTTCCATCAGGAAGAATATCAACCTCTGATCCTTTCAGGATCTTTATGTTATACTTTCCAGATAGATCATCTATCTGTTTCCACTGATCACTTAATTCATCAATACTCAGGCCGTTTGCCACCTTGCGTGATCTTGAATGATCGGTGATCGCAATATAATCATATCCAATTTCCTCAGCCCTGGAAACCATGGATTCAATCTTATCAATCCCCTCACTAAAATCTGTATGTATATGAAGATCCCCCATTAAATCATGAACCTCAATCAGATCAGGGATACTATCATTTGTTGCTGCTTTAAATTCACCCCTGTTCTCTCTTAGAGGCGGAGGAATGAATGCCAGACCCAGAGCACCATAAATTCTCTCTTCACTTCTGCCCTCAATTTTTTTACCGGACTTTTTATCAAACAGACCATATTCAGATAATTTATATCCCTTATCCAGAGCAATATTTCTCAACTCTATATTGTGCTGCTTGGAACCTGTAAAGTACTGCATTGCGGATCCATAAGACCCGGTTTCGATTACTCGGATATCAACACTTACACCATTACTGAGGACAACTGTACTCCTGGTCCTGCCTTTTGAAACTATACGCTCAATATTCTCCATACTTACAAAGGATTCCATCAGTTCTTCAGAATTATCAGTTACAGCAAGTACATCAATATCTCCAATTGTCTCTTTCATCCTTCTAAGCGAGCCAGCATAGTTGATGATATCAGGTTTACTTTGCTCTTTCAAATAAGAGATGACATCCTCAGCAGTCTCCATGGCTACATCTATCAGCATTCTTTCATGGCTTTTTTCAAAATTCTTGATAGCTTCCAGAAGATTATGTTCAGTCTTTTCACCCATGCCTTCAAGTTCCTGTATCTTATGCTTCTGTATCGCATCTCTAAGATCAGAAATTGATTTTATGTTCAGTTCATCATGCAGTTTCCGTATAGTCTTCGGGCCAAGTCCCTCTATTTCAATCAGTTCACTTGCCCCGGACATGGATTGCTTTTTCAGCTTTTCGAATTTTTCTATTTTTCCTGTTTTCAGGTATTCAACAATATGATTGCAGATATTGGATCCGATTCCATGAATTGATTTCAGGCCTTCTGTACCTTCCCTCTCATAAACGTCAGAAATATCTTCTGTGAGATTTTCTATACCTCTAGCTGCTTTACGGTATGCTGCCGGTTTCCATTGCACATCCTCCAGCTCCAGGAGATCAGCAATTTCATAGAAAATGTTTGCAAGTTCTTTATTCTTCATAGCAGATTTCTGACCTCCTCTATCGTAGTTACATCCAGAGGTCCTTTATCATACCGCATTCTCAGAAACCTGGGAAACCTTAGTGCATATCCTTTATCAGATTCATTCTTACCTGCTGTATGGTAGGGACTTTCAGTGACCTGTGATCCAAGGACCTCTATAACCACCAACGGATCAATATAGCTATCAGGCTCCATTTCTTTTTCAACAACCAGGTTTGGTGGTTTTCTGTTGATTT
>SKZM01000219.1 GCA_007127385.1 Methanosalsum sp. | reverse complement strand
TGAAGCTATATCTATACTGAAAAATGTAGCTTCTAAAAAGAATCTTCTGGTTATTGAACCGATTGAAACTCAATTGAAGTAAGGTAAGGGATGTAATGAATATTATACGTGTTTCTATTATAGGTTTTGGTGCTGTTGGACAGGGCGTAGCAGAAGTTATTTTGCAGAAGGTGGATTATCTGCGGGATATAAACCTCGAAATAAAAGTTGTAGCAGTTGTTGATTCAAGAGGAGCTGAAATAGATACTGAAGGTATCGATCTTGCTAAAGCCCTTGAAAGGAAACGTTCAGAAGGAACTGTGGCTCTTGTTGACAAAACAGGACTGGATGTAATTAAGAATATTGAGCATGATGTTGTTATTGAAACAACCCCTACAGATATTGATGATGGTGGTGCCGGTCTCAGTAACATGCTTGAGGCTTTCAGGCAGGGCCGTGATGTGGTTACTTCAAATAAGGGTCCCCTTGCACTTAAGTATACAGAACTTGTAGAATCTGCGAACAGGTCCGGATCAAAGTTTAGATTCGAGGCAACAGTTGGTGGTGCAATGCCAATAATAAATTTGATCAAGGGGGTACTTGCCGGCAATGAAATTATAAGTATACAGGGAATTCTGAACGGAACCTGCAACTATATCCTCACAAGGATGCTGGAAGAAGAAGCATCCTATGAACAGATGCTTGCAGAGGCTCAGGAACGTGGAATTGCAGAGACTGATCCCACATATGATGTTGAAGGAATTGATGCTGCCTGCAAGTTAGTTATTCTTGCAAATAGTGTTTTTGGAATGAATGCCACCTATAAGGATGTAGATGTGACAGGTATTTCAAAGATCACACCGGAATCAATGATACTTGCATACAACGACGGATATGTAACAAAACTGATAGGAGAAGTTCGAAAGGATCTCCTGTGTGTAGCCCCTCGTCTGGTACCCATAGGGCACCCGCTTTCTGTTGGAGACACCCTTAACGTTGCATCAGTACAGACTGATCTCGCAGGACCGGTCACAATAACAGGCAGAGGCGCAGGCTCGATTGAAACGGCAAGTGCCATTTTAAGCGACCTGATATCCATATCCAAAAATACGAGTGAATAAGATCGAGATTTGATTGTATCTCATTTTTAATTGTTCAGTAATATGACAGCTTTCAAAGAATTTGCATATGTATGTAGCCAGATAGAGAATACAAGCAGTTCTCTTGAAATTACAGATAGGGTAGCTGAATTTTTCAGGACAGTTGATACTGAAGAACTTCCAGTTGTTATACATTTTATTATGGGGGAAGTCTTTCCTGCCTGGAGTGAAGAAGAACTTGGTTTAGGTAAAGGGCTTTACTATACCTCTTTATCTAAAGTGTCAGGACTTCCAGTAGACGAAATTAAAAAGATTGTTCGAAAGACGGGTGATATTGGTAAAACAACCATTGAGGTCATGAAAAATAAATCCGGAGATCAGGTAACCTTCAGTGTCTTTTTTGATGATAATACACAATTATCCATAATAGATGTGTATGAATCCCTAAATAAAATTGCTGCAATTAATGGTAAAGGTTCTCAGAACATTAAGATGAAAAATATGCAGTATATTTTCAGTAAGGCATCGCCACAGGAATCTCAGTATATGGCGCGTCTTGTCCTTGAAGAGCTGAGAATAGGTGTAGGGGAAGGAATTGTTAGAGATGCTATTGCTCTGGCTTTTGATGTTCCGGCAGAGGCAATTGAAAGAGGATTTATGCTGACCAATGATCTGGGAGCAGTTGGATTGGCCGCAAAAAAAGGCGGTATTGAAGAAGTTGAAAAGCTAACTATGGAATTGAATCGCCCTATCAAACTAATGCTTGCTCAGGTAACTCCCAGTATCAAAACCGCTATTGAAGGAATGGAAGAAGCTGCTGTTGAATGGAAATTTGATGGTGCAAGACTCCAGGTACATAAAGATAAGGATAAAGTTTCGATATATTCAAGGAAGCTGGAGAACATCACTAATTCGCTACCCGATGTAGTATCTGCTGTAAAGGAGTATGTTAATGCAGATTCTGCAATATTGGATGGAGAAGCCTTTGCAGTGGATGAAAATGGAAAACCGAAACCATTTCAGGAAATACTTAAAAGGCTTCGTAGAAAGTATGATATAGAAATCACTACAAGAGATATACCTCTGACTGTAAAATTCTTTGATATAATGTATCTGAATGGTGATTATCTTATTGATCTTCCACTCATTGAACGTAGAGGACTGCTTACCGGATGTGTCCGGAACAGTAACTCTATTACAGTTGATCAGCAGGTTGTAACAGATGATCCTGAAATTGGAGAAAATATATATAGTGAAGCAATAAGAGCAGGTCATGAAGGGATAATGATTAAAAACCCACAGTCACCATATACACCCGGTAAAAGAGGTAAAAATTGGCTCAAGAAAAAGCCAGTAATGGAAACGCTGGACCTTGTGGTAATTGGAGGTGAATGGGGATATGGAAGACGTACAAATTTTATAGGATCTTATACGCTTTCATGTTATGATCCAGATAGTGGAAATTTTTTACCTATTGGAAAGGTTGGAACTGGTCTAACCGATGAAAACCTTACTGAACTAACAGGATTGTTTTCTGACCTTATAGTTGTTGAATCCGGGAGAGACCTTGAATTTAAACCGAAAATTGTTTTCGAGGTAGCTTTTGAAGAGATACAGAAAAGCACAAATTATGAATCCGGTTATGCTCTTCGTTTTCCAAGGCTTGTCAGCGTAAGGGATGATAAATCTCCATATGAAGCTGATACTGTCAGTCGTGTAGAGGAAATATACAGATCACAGAGAAAATGAATTCAGTATCATCTTCATCATCCATAGTAGCTCGATTTAGTAAATCAAATTCAGATCAAAAGTGTCATTATTTTTCCCGGTATATTTCATTCTTTGCTTTTTCTACTTCTTCAACAATTCCTGGATACTCATCAAAAAGTGACATTATATCTAGTGCCGCAAGTAGATCCACCACTCCAATGGCTGCGATCACATCCCCTTCTTTTGATCTTAAGGGGGCGACTATGACTGCTTTTCCTTTATATTGACCTTCATCAGGGATCATACGTACTAGTTTGTTTTTCTTTAGGGCCTCTTCAAGAACCGGACCTGTATAATTTGTATCAAGAACTTTGTTTTTTTCCAGTCGGATCCCTTTTTTGTTAAGGCTTCTCATTGTTGTGGGCAGACCTAAAAGTGAATGTATCGCAAAGGCCATTGGTTCAAGATCTTCTGCACCTGAATCTTCAGATATGTTAAGATAAGTAATATTACCCTCTCCGCTTACTTTCATGGATACTTTTTATGAAATTATAATACTCAATATGATATATTTTTTGGCAACTGAACAGTTAGTTAATTT
>SKZM01000218.1 GCA_007127385.1 Methanosalsum sp. | reverse complement strand
TGGTGTATCTCCAGACAGAGGATATTTGCAACCCCAATACCTGTATGGTACTGTAAGAGATGTGGACAGACACTTGTGTCAAAAGAAGAATGACTGCAACTGGATCGCACCCAAAAATCTACTCCCGAACCATGTGGATGTGGCTCTACAGATTTTGAAGCAGAAGAAGATGTACTGGATACATGGATGGACTCGTCACTTACGGCAATACATGTGGCTGGATGGTTGAGTTCTCACGAAATGCGCCTTCCTACGCAGCTAAGGCCACAGGGACATGATATCATTCGTACATGGGCTTTTTATACAATACTTCGCTCAGTTGCTCTTACAGATACCCGGCCATGGGATACAATCCTTATCAATGGTATGGTTCTTGGAGAAGATGGGCACAAAATGAGCAAATCGGCGGGTAATATTATCTCACCCCACGAAGTCGTTGATATCTATGGTGCAGATGCATTCCGACAGTGGGCTGCTGTTGGTGGTACTCCCGGTTCTGATGTAATGTTTAGATGGAAGGATGTGGTATCTGCATCTCGCTTTTTGCAGAAGTTATGGAGCATATATAGGTTTTCAATATCCCATATTGAGAGCTTTAATCCTGAGACCGACCATATACCTCTTGAATCACTGCCGGTGATTGACCGATGGATGCTGAGTAATCTTAATCGGCTGATCGAATCTACCACAGAGAGTATGGATCATTTCCAATTTGATGAAACATTCAAATCGATTCGTGGTTTTACCTGGGAGATGGTTGCAGATAATTATATTGAACTTGTAAAATCCAGATTATATGGAGATGATAGTGAAGAAAAGAGTGCAGCTCAATATACTTTACATACGGTCCTCAATACACTTGTTCGTCTTCTGTCTCCTTTTGTTCCATTCATTGCAGAAGAGATGTATTCCAGGTTAAGTTCTGGTCGTGTACATCTTAGCAAATGGCCGGAAGTTGAAAGAGAATTTATAGATGAGAATATAGAAATGCAGGGAGAACTGATCAAGGAAATTGTTGCTTCTATCAGGCGCTATAAATCTGAATCCGGAATGGCTCTTAATGCACCACTGAAAAAAATAGAGATTTATGCATCTCTTGAAGATACGACAGATATCAGAGGTGCAACTAATACTGAAGTAGAGGTCATTTCAGGAAAACCTGATTTTGAATATGTCCCGGTTTCTGTAAAGCCTGAGATGGGGATAATAGGTCCCAGGTACCGAAAGAAAGCAGGTGCTATTGTAAAAAAATTATCCCAGGCTGATCCACTGGAAGTGGCAAAGGAGATGGAAAGTGGAAAAATAATTCTGGATGTTGATGGAGAAACCATCGAGATTGATTCGGAGGCGGTATCTCTGGAAAGGGAGGTTAAATCTGCTGGACGTGAAGTAGACGTTCTTGATGTAAATGGTTCGATTGTTGTGATCGTTAAGTGATTGAATAACGGATATCACAAGAAGAACTAACCAGCTCAATGAGGGAAAGATATTTTCCCTTTGTATCCCTTTTTAATTTCATTGATGTGCTTTTGATCACTGGATCTGATGGAGATACCTGCATCATTAAAAATCTATTTTTTAAACATCAAGCTTTATATAGCAGTAGATTAATCCCGAATAAATCAAACATCACACTGATACATTCACGGTGATTTAATGGGAAAAATCAATAAAGTACTTCTTGTACTCAAAAATATGGTCTATGAGAGTACTGCTCCGCAAGAGATTATTCGTTTTGCCCGCTATTATAGAAAGATGGGGCTTGAAGTAGTTGTGGTTCTCTTTGGTCCAATGGGGGTAATCTTTGGCAAGAATAACAAATATGGTTCTCCGGCATACGATGAGAAAATTATAGAATGTATCGAAATGGGTGTGCAGTTTAAGTGCTGCGATCTGGCTGCTTCTATGATTGGATTAAAGGAAGAGGAGCTTATTCCAGGTATCAAGATTGTTCCTTCACATGAAGTGGCTGACCTTTTCCTGAAATATCGTGAAGAGGATCAATTGATACTTACTCTTTGAATGTGGCCGCTTTAGAAGAGCGTGAATTATTTGTATGACATGCTCCATTGTTTTTAATGGGGTTGTATAAGATTTGTTTATTTATTTTGAATTGGTGAAATGATGGAATCGGGAAGAAATTTAACTCTGCAGGAAAAGGATATTCTGAATAAAGTACTTTCAGGTGAATTATCGATTAGAAAGGTTGCCATGCTTGTTGAAGATTGGGAGTCTGCAATAAAAATAAGGCGCCTGGCAATTGAAGAATTGGCTGGAGTTGAATTTGAAAATATTCAGAACTATTCGATCGATACAGAATATGTGGTAAAGAAAAATACCGAGAACATGATCGGAGCTGTTCAGGTTCCCCTGGGTGTTGCAGGTCCACTTAATGTAAATGGTGAATATGCACAGGGAGATTTTTACATTCCTCTTGCAACAACTGAAGGTGCACTTGTTGCCAGTATTAACCGAGGGTCATCTGTAATCACTGGTTCAGGCGGGGCAAACGTCAGGATATTCCAGAATTCAATGACCAGAGCACCTGTATTCAAATTTGAGAATCTGGAGCGGACAAAAAAGTTTGTAGATTGGGTGAAGAAGAAAAATACACTAGAAAAGATGAAAGAGAAAACAAAGGAAAGTACAAGGTATGGTGAACTGTTGAATGCAGAGCCATTTGTGCTTGGCAATACTGTATATCTCAGATTTGGCTTTGATACAAAAGATGCAATGGGCATGAACATGGTGACCCTGGCGACCGATGTAATTGTGGATCTGATAGTGGATGAGTTTGGAGCAGACCCGATATCACTTTCCGGAAATATGTGTTCCGATAAAAAACCAGCTGCTGTATCTTCAATAAACGGCAGGGGAAAAACAGTTGTTGCAGAAGTGACAATTCCCCGGGATACTGTAGAAGCTAAATTGAAATGTACTCCTGAAGAAATGGTGGAGGTAAATTATCGCAAGAACCTGCTGGGATCTGCCCGGGCCGGATCCCTTGGATTTAATGCTCATGCAGCAAATGTCATTGCTGCAATGTATGTTGCATGTGGGCAGGATCCTGCCCATGTGGTGGAGGGCAGCTACACGATAACTACGATGGATATTGATAAATACGGAGACCTCTACTGCACTGTCACACTTCCTGCTGTTGCTGTTGGTACTGTTGGAGGGGGAACGGGTATTGGAACCCAGCGCGATTGTCTGAATTTACTTGGAGTATTGGGTTCAGGTGAAAAGCCAGGAGAAAATTCTAAAAAGCTGGCTGAAATTGTTGCGGTATCAGTTATGGCAGGAGAACTATCGCTTATCGGTGCACAGGCAGCAGGTCACCTGGCCAGGGCCCATGCGAAACTCGGCAGGTAAATTACAATAAATTGCAGGATTAG
>SKZM01000209.1 GCA_007127385.1 Methanosalsum sp. | reverse complement strand
TCAGCTGTAGCACTTGAAATTGAATCGATCCAGAACAAAATTGCAAGGGATCTCAGTGATCCTCGCTATTCGGATGGTTCCATATGTGTCATTGAATTTGATTATCCCGAGAAGGTGAGATATGTGGGCTTTGGGGTGGATCCTGACCCCCGAAATCGTGGAGATATTGATGGAGAATGGTTAATCCTGAACAGTACTATTGTCTATGCTCTTGAAAACGGTGCTAAGAAGAAAATATTCTTAAAAACGGATGATGTTCATTTCAGACCGGGTTTTCTAAATAAAAACGGAGAATGGGTTCTTGATCCTAATGGTTCATCCCATAACCATGATATGGGAGTAGTTATTGAAAATCCTGCTGGAAAGTATCATTTTGAGCTGGTTTTTACAAACAGGACATATACAATGGCACGGTTTTAAAGGCTGAAATGCGATTTCTTCTACCTGAACAACAAACAGATCAGTATTCCATCAAAATGGCTCGCACAGGAGCACCGTCACATCCACTTATCTTCATGGGCAGGGCAATAAAAAAATATATTCCTTCTTCTACTTCTGTCAAATTCAGAGATTCAATGATGTAAATATTATTTTTTAGCAAAATCTGGTGAACATCCATTGAATTTGAAATATCCACAGACATGCAGCTGGTGCCAATTATCCTGAAATCCTGATGTACAATCCATTCCCATGTTTCTATATCAATTGGTATTGATGGATTATTATTTCCAGAATTCAACAAAAGGATTTCAGGAGTTGAGGAATGGTCAAAACCCTGCAGTTTTTCATGAAGTATCTTAGAATTGACGGGTTTATTTTCATATGAGGATATGTCCAGTACTGCAGCTTCTCCAATAAGCTTTTCAAGCAATATATCGTCGGTTGAGTCTCCTTCAGGAAACACATGAGAGGGTGCGTCGATATGTGTTCCTGTATGGCTTCCAATAAATATACTGGATATTTTGAAACCATCTGATTGTATTGAAGTGATAGGTTCAATAGCAGGTTCAGGATCACCCGGATATACAGGAGTGGAATTTGAAATCGCAGTGGTAATATCTATTATTTTTCTTTTCATGAATTTACTTGTCATATGTATTTTGTGCTCTATAATGTATAGTCAGGTGCCTTTCATCTTTTCCTGATAAAACGTTTTGAATTGGCAAGTACTTTTTCGGCTTCCCTTTCGGTGAGACCTGAACCCATAGCTACCATTTTTGCCTGATCGGATGTGATCAGGTCTCCAGGTGCATGTGCATCGGTGTTAACTACCAGTTCAGCCCCTGTTTCCTTTCCAATTCTTGCAACATGCCCATTAGTTTTGTTGTGTCCGTTCCTGGAAGTTATTTCCAGGCATATCCCGTTATCTGCTGCTTTTTGTGCATCATCTGCAGTGATCAGTCCCGGGTGGGACAGGATATCAACATCCGGGATGTCAACGACTGCAGAGTTTGTTCCAGGTGCAACGGGCTCTGAAATAGTCTCACCATGAACCACCACGATTTCAGCACCAAGCTGTCTGGCCATTCCTACCATCGGAGCAATTTTGGAAGGCGGGATGTGTGTCAGTTCAACACCAACCAGTATTTCAATGTCCATTACATCTTCCAGATAACGTGCTTTTTCTGCAGCTGATATTACCTGTTCAATATTGGAATAGTCCGTATGGTCTGTTAATGCTATGGCAGTGTATCCTTTTACCTGGGCTCTTCTTATAAGTTCGCTTGGAATAAGCTCCCCGTCACTGAAAACCGTATGTGTATGCAGATCTATCATTGGTTCACCTTTGTTGTTTCTGTCTGATAAACAGAGCATATACTCTATTTCATACAATTGATTTGAATCTTTATATATAAAACTGGTAATTGTTTCAATATGCAACAGGTTAACGATTGAAAAATCAAATAGAAAAATACAAATGATAAAAAAAATATTTGGGTTTAAATATCAGAATATCTAAGCTAATGTTAAAACCACAATTTTGATAATTTATTTGGAAATTACTGGACATTTATTGAGAGGGAACTGGATTATAACCGTACTGTATTTTACTTAATTTACCGTGCTGTGATGTAGATTGGATCAAAATGATTAATATTTCATGGGTAGTTATGTAAGGAGAATTGGATGGCAGATCTACAACCAAAAGAAAGGCTGGGTCGAAGCCTTGGCTTTTTCCCTACTTTTGCAATTGGCACAGGTACAATGATCGGTGCAGGAATATTTGTACTTCCCGGGATCGCGACCTCATCTGCAGGGCCTGCAGCTATCATATCTTTTATATTTGGGGGCATAATTTCCATGGCTACTGCCATGAGCATGGCCGAACTCGCAACAGGAATGCCTCGTGCAGGCGGTAGCTATTATTTTATCAGTCGTGCTATGGGAGCGGTCTTTGGTTCCATTATAGGACTGGGTGCATGGCTTGCTCTTGTATTTAAAGGCTCTTTTGCTCTGGTTGGATTGGGTGACTATCTGTTTGTATTCTTGCCCATACCTGTATTAATAACAGCTTTCGTGGCAGGTCTCATTTTGCTGTTTATAAATTACAGGGGTGCAAAAAGCAGTGGTTCTTTCCAGAATATAATTGTCATTGCCCTGTTTGTTATACTCATTCTTTTTATTTTAAAAGGGGCTCTGATGCTTGATACCGCTAAATTTGATCCATTTATGCCCTATGGATATAGTTCTATACTTGCTACGACAGGTCTGATCTTTATTTCATACCTGGGTATCACGCAGTTAGCAGCCATTTCTGAAGAGGTGAAAGATCCTTCCAAGAATCTGCCACGGGCATTTATTGCTTCAGTTGCATCAGTCACACTACTGTATACAGGGGTAATGATCGTAATCAATGGAATGCTGCCTCTGGAAAAAGCAATTGTTACCAGCACTCCTCTTGTTGATGTGGCCGATATCATGGCAGGATCAAGCGGACAGATAATTATTGTATTTGCAGGCTTGCTTGCTACTATTTCCACTGCAAATGCAGCGATACTTGCATCTTCACGTTTTCCTTTTGCAATGGGGCGGGATGACCTGATGCCGAAATGGTTTGTTGAGATACATAGCAAGTATGATACTCCCTATAAGGCAATTCTGGTAACCGGCTTTCTTATGCTTCTATTGCTGTTGTTGTTCAATGTAGAGCAGCTGGCAAAACTTGGTAGTACTTTCAATATTCTCATATTTGTACTGATAAATCTGTCAGCAGTGATACTTAGAAGAAGTTCAATGGAATGGTATAAGCCTACATTTAAGGATCCTTTTTATCCACTAACACAGATAATCGGAATTGTAGGAAGTCTGATGTTGCTTCCGTTAATTGGGTTGATGCCGCTTGCTTTTGCGTTTGTGGTTATAGCAGCAGGAATTGCATGGTATATTTTATATGGAAAAGAAAAAGCTATACCAAAAT
>SKZM01000035.1 GCA_007127385.1 Methanosalsum sp. | reverse complement strand
TTCCCTTCATTGCATTCTGCATCATCTTGTGATACTTGAGAAGTTCACGTATATCTTCTGGACTATTTCCTGATCCCCTTGATATTCTCTTAATACGTGAGCTGCCAATAAGGCGTGGATTGAGCATTTCCTCTTCGGTCATTGAATCCATGATTATCCTGTATCTTACAAGTTTGTCCCCTGTGACCTGATAGGCGTCTTCAGGGATCTTTGCTCCCAGACCGCCAAGTGGAAGCATCTGCATAATCTGTTTCATGGGCCCCATCTTATTCAGTGCTTCCATCTGCTTGTACATGTCCTTGAGGGTGAACTTTCCCTTCATCATTGCTTCCATGTCAAGGTCATCCTTGTCCAGGGATTCCTCAGCCTTTTCAAGAAGTGTCTTAATATCTCCCATTCCAAGCAGGCGGGATATGAATCTATCAGGTTCAAACTTTTCAAGATCTTCCGGTGTTTCTCCTGTTCCTATGAATGCTATGGATGAATTTGTTTCAGATACTGCTGAAAGTGCACCTCCACCTTTTGCTGTACCATCAAGTTTGGTTATGATAACTCCGGATATACCGATAGATTCATTAAAAGCACGGGCCTGTTCACTGGCCTGCTGGCCGATTGCTGCGTCAAGTACCAGGAGCTTATAGTCTGGATCGCAGATAGCATGTATATCTTCCATCTCTTTGATAAGGTCCTTCTCCAGAGCATGGCGACCTGCAGTGTCAATGATCTTTATATCATATTTCTCAAACTCTTTTAGTCCTCTTTTAACAATGCCCACTGCATCTTCATTTCCTTCTTCCCCGTAAAATGCAACATTAAGTCTCCCACATAATGTCTTAAGCTGTTGATAGGCGCCCGGTCTGAATGTATCCGCGCAGATCACGGCAGGCCTGAGTCCCTTTTTCTGGAAATACCGGGCAAGCTTGGAAGTGGTTGTGGTCTTTCCGCTACCCTGAAGACCTATCATCATTATTTTCTGTGGCTTTAACGGAATATCGGTTCCTTTTCCAATTATGTTGGTAAGTTCCTGATAGACTATCCTGATCACATGTTCCCTGGGATTCATACCCTTTGGAACCTCTTCTTTCAGGGCACGCTCCTTAATGTGCTTTGACATTGTCATGACCATTTTGACATTGACATCAGACTGGAGCAGTGCTCTCTGGATGTCCTTCACCACATCGTTGACACTTTTTTCATCGATACGGCCGGAACTGACCAGTTTTTTTATTGCATCCTGAAGGGAACTTCCAAGTTTATCCATGACCATGGGTATCGTCCTTTGAGTTTATATGAACTTTATTGTAAATATAATTCACACTCTATAAAAACATCATGCTGAATTAAGTAATTTTCGAGACAAAAAAAGTTAATTTATCTAATTATTGGATAGCGGGGGATGGATTCGAACCATCGGTCTACGGGTTATGAGCCCGTCGGGATCTCCTGGCTACCCCACCCCGCTTCAATCATCAGGTATGTGGGATACGAAGTCCTATAATGATATAGCTTCATATAAAGGTTGCGTATGATCTGACATATATCTGGTTTATAATAATAAATTATATAAGTCAAAGAAGGTTCAATCTATTCAGATAGATATTTTAGAACTTACATTTTAGAACTTACAGGAGTTTTCCAATTGACATTGCCGGATGAATTCAAATGTGTCGTTACAACATGGGATTATATATACTCACTCTGCAGGAATGTTGCAAATGATGTAAAGGAATCGGGGTATGAACCCGATATTATCATTGCTCTTGCCAGAGGCGGCTGGTTTGCCGGAAGGGTTATGTGTGATTTTCTGGGTCTGGATGACCTCTCAAGCCTTAAGGTAGAACATTACGTGGGGACTGCGGTCACAGGAGATGAACCACATATAAGGTATCCTCTGGCAGATTCCGTTGTAAAGGGGAAGAATGTTCTGATAGTTGATGACATTGTAGATACCGGCAAGAGCATGGTGCATGCAATGGAATATGTTTATGGCCAGGATCCATGCAATGTTAAGACCTCCTCTCTGCAGTATCTTAAGAACTCAAAGATAAAACCTGATTACTGTGGTGAGATCTTACAGGAATGGGCATGGATTGTCTATCCATGGAACTTTATTGAAGATATGACAGATATTGTATTTGAACTGATGCTCAGGGAAAAGAGGGATGCATGGAACATCCGGGATGTCAGGAACTGTCTTTATAGATATCATTCGATTGATCCTATCTCATTTGAGATCGCCCAGCCAGGCAGGATGAACGAAATAATGGAAGAGCTTGAATGGACTGGCAAGGCAGTATCATTCCTGGATAGCAATGAAAAATTCTGGAAACTGGCTGAATAACCTTGATGAGGTAATGAAGTATGAATGCACATGCAGATATTGCAATAATTGGTGGTAGTGGAATATATGATGTAACTCTGTTTGAAGATCCACAGGAGATTAGGGTAGAAACTCCCTTTGGCCTTCCTTCAGATGATATCGTGGTGGGTGAATATAAAGGTACCAAAATATGTTTTCTGGCGCGTCATGGAAAAGGGCACAGGATATCTCCTTCAGATCTCAATTACAGGGCAAATATCTATGCCCTGAAAAAAATGGGTGTCAGGAAGATAATCGCAGCTTCTGCAGTCGGAAGCCTGAACAGGGATATTGCACCACTGGATATGGTGATCCCTGATCAGCTGTATGATCGCACGAATTCCAGAAAAAGCACTTTTTTTGAAGATGGAATTGTTGTGCACATGGGCTTTGCAGATCCTTTCTGCCCCGGGATATCTGAGATACTTTATGATGTAATGGTGTCCAGGGGATACATTGCTCATAAGGGTGGAACCTATGTATGTATTGAGGGTCCCCAGTTCTCAACCCGTGCTGAGTCCAGAGTATATCAGTCACTTGGATTTGATATTATTGGGATGACCGCGCTGCCTGAAGCAAAACTTGCAAGAGAAGCGGAAATTTGCTATTCAATGATCTCCACAGTAACCGATTATGATGTATGGCGTGATGAGGAGGTAAACATTGGCTCTATCATGGAAAATGTTGCAAAGAATACGGAAGCTGTAAAGGATATCATAGCTTGTTCGATAGACCGGATTCAGGACGTTCAGGAATGTACCTGCCAGAGCGCGCTGGATGGAGCTATAACTACCGACACGAGTCTGATCTCCTATGAAACCTCTCGCAGGCTTGACCTTTTGATAGGAAAATATATGGAGGAATGAATAGTCTCCTTATAGCATCGGCTCCTTTCTGATTGATCTGAATGTAATTTATGAGATGATCTCTGCGCAATGTGATGAGTATAGCCTACCCCTTTCCCCCATAGCCAGTACACATTGCGCAAAATAACTTCTAAATTCTATGTTTAAATCGATATCTATTATGGTTCGCACTGTTAATTGGTTCTGATTTACATTT
>SKZM01000187.1 GCA_007127385.1 Methanosalsum sp. | reverse complement strand
CTGTATTTCTACAATTTCATTGTTCTCGTTTCTTATAGCATAACATTCTCCTTCAAACCACCGAAGTCCATAGATCGTTTTAATTCGGTGTTCTATTTCTGTGCGATGAGGGAGAATATATATTCTTTCAAGCTCCTGGATCAGTTTATTTCTGTCTTTTTCATATATTATAGAAGTTATTTTTTGACCAAGCAGATTTTTTCTTTTACTGCCAAGTATTTTACATATGGCATCGTTCACATATGTCAGATTCCCATTTGTATTGGTTCTGAATATGAAATCTTTCTGGGATTCCAGGATTCCCCTGATTCTTTCTTCACTCTTTTTTAGCTGTTTATCAGATATTCTGTGAACCATTATACCGGAAATTATGTCTGCAACAAGGCGCAGGTCAGTAACTTCTTCTCTTTTCCACTTTCTTGGAATATATACAGAATCAATTCCAAGAACACCTGCAACCTGATTTTTAATTGTAATTGGAAGCCATAGTAGAGATTTTATTTTTTGGAGCTTAATATATTCCTGCTCACCAATTGTATCATGTGGAAGTTCACCCGTATCAGGCAGACTTACCTCCTTAAAAGTAGTTAAATGTCCCCATAAATTTCTGACCGAAGATAGAGGGATATTTTGAATTGATTTGATCTGAGAGTCAACCCCTTCCGCAAACCATTCGTTTGTATTGTTGAGGAAGGCGCCACTGTCAGAAAGCATATATATGTAGCAGCGATCCGCCCTGAGAAACATCCCTATCTGGCTTAAGGCCTCCTGAAATAATCTATATGTTCTTTCATTATCTGAAATAAATGACTTTGCCATGATCTCAAGAACAATATTTTTAAAATCATCTCTTTTTTTCAGGGCAATCTCTGCTTTTTTCTGATCGGTTATATCATCTGCAGAACAGACTATACATTCCAGGTTACCATTTTTATCCAGTTTTGGGGATTTTGTAATGGAAAGCAGCCTGTATTCTCCCTTTTTATTCTGAACCCAGTTCTGTGTTTTGACCCGGATCTTACTACTGAACAATCTATTGCTGCTCTTGATAAAATCTGTAGATGCTGGCCCTATCATATTTTCGATTTCATCGATGTATCTGTATTCAAGCTCTCTTTTTGGAAAACCAAGAAAGTCAGCATGTGCCCGGTTAACAGCTCCATATTTATTTTCTTTTTCCAGGTACCATACCTGTGTATCAATGTGGTCTGAAAGGAATTCAAACGGCTCTTCTTTCCTCTTATGTCGTGTATCAGATATTTCAGTATCACCAGGCATTATCTCTGTAATTATTCCCTGAATGCCAGTTATTGATCCGTAACTGTCATACATTACATGTGCCCTTTTTTCAATAAGGTGGAAGTGACCAGATCCTGATACGATCCTGTATCTGAGAGAGAATGATTCAGCTTTGTTCCTGCAGTATTCAAAAACAGCAGATTTTACTTTGTCCCTATCTTCAGAGTGTATTATGTCTGTATAGTTAAGATATCCTGTAGTAAAATCCTTAACGTTATATCCAAACCGGGTTATGTTCTCTGACACAAAACTCACAGGCCATTCATCCACTGCTCTCCATTTGATAAGGATAAAAGGACTGCTGTTGAGATGGTACATTTCGTTTTTTGAATCAGATGTAATATTCATCACCCGGACGGATCAGGTTTAATATTTTGTTACTGCTAATACTTATGCATCTTTTAGGAACTATTCTTTAGATTTATTGTGGATGCTGAACAGCACTAATTTTGAACGAACTCCCTGGAATCTTAAACTTTTGAATAACTCTCATCATCATATGCAATTTACTGATAATTACATTTTACCATTTAGTATATTTTTTGACATGATAAAATGTTATCGATTGTAACAGATCATTGTAAATATTCAAATATATGTGATGAGAGGCCAGTATATGAGTAACAGGCCGGAATCAATCTTTTATATTCTTCATTTCCTGGATCTCTCTTATTCTTCTGATCAGGACATCTGCCAGGAACAATATCAGTGCTGCAAGGATAAGGTACATCTTATAATCCACAGGCTGTGTTACCGTACGCTCAGACATCTCCCTTGTGTCCTGCAGAAGCAGTCCACGTGCCTCATTTTCAGTATATACTTTACCACCATGTCTTCGTATAAGCTCAGACATCTCTTCATTTATCCCAACATCGCGGTATTCAAGCGGATAGTTTACAGCTATCGGATATCCGGATACATGATGAACTCCGATCCTCTCAGGATTGATGGTGGTTTCATAGGTATTCCTTCCGGTCATTGATAGCTCAAGAGTTTCTCCTCTGAAAGTCAACTCCGGAACTGCACCCTCCTCATACATGGTCAGCTCAAGTGTGGTTGGAGTTCCAAGCCAGGTATCATCTCCTTCCAGAACCGCACCCTCCTCTTCGAAAGGATCGCCAATTGCCCAGTTAACAGTAGATGAAATGATTCTTGCATTTTCCCCGGAATACAGCTCAGAGGCCCACTGGTTCCCATTCCCCGAACCATTATCAGTTGCAAGGGCAGCTACACGTCCGAGTCCATATCTCCAGGTGGTGAGTACTGGTTTTCCGGTAACTGTCAGTACAACCCTGTCAGCAGCAACTTTTGGAGTTATATCATTAAACCCTGTAATATTTGCTGAAAGGTCAGTATTTCTGGTAATGAAATGGTTTGGATTAAACTCAATTAATGGAAATGTATCAAGAAACGCCTCTTCATCACGCTCAGGTGGATCTTCAGGCTCTTCAAACTCTATGTTTATTCTTTCACCAAAGTCAATAAACCGGTGATACCCATCAACGTTTTCCATTAAAATTTCTGAATAATAATCACTGGTTCTGGGATCAACCTGAGAGGGAACACTTGACCTGATGTGGAAGAAATAAAAATTGCCACCTTTTTCATTTATTTCCTGTGCAAGAGACAAACTGGGTTGATATGTATCTTCAATTCCTCCATCAGATAGTATTATTATATCCATTTCCTCGATGTCTTCATCAATCCAGTCAAACGCGATTTTCAGTCCTTCATCAAGATCAGTATCCGGACCAGCACTTAAGTCCTTAATGCGTGATTCAAGTACATCTATATTTGAAGGAATTCCAAGATATACAAATCCATTCGATACATCGATACCTTCACTTCCAAAAGCAATAACTCCTACATTTGCGTCTCTTAGATCTTCATCTCTTAGAAGACTGACCGCATTGCTTAGAATAGTCTCCATTATTAATCCTTCATGATGGGCTATAGCACTTGCTGATATATCAAGCATTATAACGACATTTCTTCCGCCTTTGTATTCTGTAGGTTTTGAGATAACAGGTAATATATCTTCAAATGATGAGTCTAGGTAATCTCCGTAATTGAATGATCTGTCTCCTCCAACTACGAACAGGCCACCGCCGTCTGTTACATATCTTTCTATTTTCTGGATGTCAGCACTCGATAGTGAATTTATGTGCTGGTTATCTATTACCAGGGCTTTTCTCCTGTCCAGGTTATCCAGATCCTTTCTGACTGAGACATCATATAAATTGAGCAGGATCTGGGAAAGTGGTGAGGAAGAATCATCGGTTATTAGCTGTATCTGTGGTTTGGGTATTACATATATGGATTTGTAGAATCTGTTATTTATGGAATTGCTATCCATTCCAATAGGAGTAACTCTTACTTCAAGCTGATGCGGACCCAATTCTCTAAATGTTCTGCTAACTCTGGTTACTGTTTTTTTACGCTCAGATTGATCAAATGTTCCGCTCCTGATAAGTGTATCTCCATGGTAGACTTCAAGATGATACCTGATTTGTTCATTGCCTGCCTGTGAAACAACTATGTCAAATATATTCTCATTGTCCACAAAGACTGTCTTTTCACCCCTGATCTCCACACTGATATCATTTCTTTCAAGCTCTGGTTTCACATAATGGACAATTGTTCCTGTATCCCTTGCAAATTCAAGGGCTTCTTCAATACTTTTTCCATGGTTATTGTTTCCGTCTGATATCAGAACTATCTGATTGTCTCCTCTGGAGTGCTGAATTATAGCATCCCCAATGGCTGTCCTCTCTCCTGTCAGACGCATAAGGGCTGTGGGGGTGTTTACTGCCAGACCTTCATATATTCGATCTCCGGTACCTTCTCTGAATATATTCATGCTTTCAGTTTCATCTGATATTATCACAATATTGGGATTCTCATCAGATATTGTCTGGGTCATGAGCACCTGAGGAGATGCAAGGGCTACGATCAGAAGGGAAATTACAATTACTCTTGTGACTATTAGCTTTGTTCTGGTACCCTTTATATATAGATAAAGTCCTGCAATTATTACAGGAACTATCAGCCACAGCATATCGGGGTTTCCAAAAGATATCATTACAGTTCACCCCTTCTTTTTATGATATATATTTCAAGTGCCAGCAGCAGCAGAACCAGAGCTATCAGGTAATTATCCAGGTAATTTCTGACCGTAAATGTCATATCTCTGACCAGTCCGGGTTCGGTCCTCTCATCGGTGATACGATCCATGACATCTGAACCATCGGAAGTTGTGTCAGACTCAGGTTCAGAATATAGATTAGCTGCGATTTTCCGGTTTCCGATCTCATATATTCCTGCCTTTTCAACCTGTATCCTGTTATCTTCTATTACTCCATAGGGTGTATGTATTGTCTGCCTTTCCTTTAGTGAAAGTGTGGTGCCGGTTTTGACATTATAATCATCAATACTGCCTGTACCTCCCATCCATCTGATCAGCTTTGACCAGAATACAGGATATTCCGGCAGGTTATGGAAATTATTCCATGGGCTGTTTCCAATTTCATCATTAAAACCAATATATGCAACAGTTCCCTCGCCAACTGGATGATGTGCATACATTGGAACCTGATCCCTGGTTTGTGCAAGCACTGTGGCCCCACTTCTGGGAGAAGTTTTTATATATCCATATACTCCGATCTCGTTGAACTTAATATCATCTGTAAGCCTTGAATTAACTGTCTTATCAACACTCACACCGGATGGTGCCTGAATGGTTTCCTCGATTCTTACAGGCAGAAGTCTTAGCAGATCAGTAGAAACCACATCCTGTCCAATTATATCACTTGCAATAAATACTGCAGATCCACCACCATTGACAAAATCGTCGAGTGTATTAATCTCTGATTCGGATAGAACTTTTTCCTTGTTTGCAAGAACCACAATGTCGTAACTGCCAATGCTGGATGGGACTGACTCTGAGGCACTGAGCCTTACGTTTGGAATAAGTGATATTGCGGTTCTGGACGGCAGTCTCTCTTTATCTGAGACAAGCAATACATTCTGTTCTGCAGATCCCGGTATTGAGATGTAGGCAATATTGTCAACCATTAAGCTATCACGATTTTCAATCTCTACTCTGGTCACACCTGGACTGAGGTTTGAAATAGCAAGCTGTCTGGTCTGTCTTGCAGGTACTGTTAGCTGGGTTGTCTGTGAAGGGGTGTCTGTATTCCCGCTGAATATGGAAATGGTCAGTGTTTCCTGGTAATTATTATAATTTTTGATAACTCCTGTGTATGTATATCCATCAGCTGCAGTATCGATCCATCCATTTATGAATCCTGTATTATCACTGCTCTGTCCAACATTGATGAACTCAACTTCTATTCCATATGATTCCACCAGATTCTTTGTTACAACCGGATCTTCTCCATCCCAGTTTGCAAAATCTGAAATTACAACAATTCGTCCACCATATTGTGAAATATCTCTCAATCCACTGTTAATTGCACTGGAGATATCTGCAACCGTATCATGTGGCTCTATCTGGCCAAGTATCCTTCTGGCATCTGTTGCACTTGCCTGGCTTGTCTGTACTGAAGGGATATTTGATGCAAGGATTATTGTATTTGTTCTGCTGATATGATCTCCTGCAATTGAGACGGCATCATCAAACCTATTATCAGTTTGCATGCTTGCAGATGAATCAATTATAATTACTGTGTGCTCCTGGCTCAATGGTTCATCTGTTGTAAAATATGGATTTGCGGCTGCCAGGGACAAAAATATCAGAATGAATAACTGTACCCAGAACAGTGGATCCTTGATAAAACGGGTAAAAGATGAATAAAATCGTTTCTTTTCTTTCTGTACCCTCATCAGGAACATAAGGGATGGAACTTTAATTGTCCTTGGCTTTGGCCTTAAAAGGTAAAGTATAATCAGCGGAATTATACTCAAAAGTGCCAGCAGAGCAAAAGGATTTTCAAAAGGAGTCATTATCGTCTCCTGCTAATTGCATAGAAAAATGAATCGAAAACAGGTATATCAGTGGTAAATGTATGAAAATCAGCACCAACCCGGTTGCAAATACTTCTGATACTATTGATATGCTCCTCAAGCATTTTCTGGTACTCAGACTTTAAGTTCTCACTTATGTATGTATGAAGCTCAGTTCCAGTTTCTACATCCTGCATTTTGATATTTCCATGGAATGAAAGCTGTGATTCAGCTTTATCCAGCACCTGTATTAGGATCAGGTCATGCTTTGATAGCCTGTATATCGCAGATTTTATTGATTCAGGGTCATCAAGAAAATCAGAGATTATAATTATCACAGATCTTGATTTGATGGCTTTTTCATACTGAGCTACACATTGTTCGATGTCTGTATCTCCTCCAAGCTCTTCTCTTGTAAGAATATCTATGCTATTGAGTAAATATTTTTTACCCCGCTGTGCCCTTTTAATGTTCACCTTATCTGAAAATGTTGAAATTGCAAACTTGTCATTGTCCTTTGTAACAAGATATGCAAAGGCCGCCGCAAGCATTGCGCCATATTCGAACTTTGTCGTGCTGTTGCTGGTATAGTTCATACTGTTGCTGGTATCCAGAAGTATATGTGTAGTGAGAGATTTCTCCTCTTCAAACTTACGCACATAATATTTTTCAAGACGGGCATATACATTCCAGTCAATTGACTTTAGATCATCACCGGGATAATACTGTCTGTATCCTATGGTCTCAAGTCCCCGTCCTCCGCGGATTGACCGCCGGCTTCCAGCATAGGCTGTAGACACCCTTTTCCGGACCATAAATGTAAACCTGTCAAGCTGCTTGAAAAAGTCTACATCTATCTGATGTTTTTCAGTATCTATATTACTCATGTTGAACCTGTATCGTTTAATATACAATCATTAATATAAATGTTAACTTATTTAATTTTGGAAAGGATCTCGCCAATAACCTGCTCTGTGGTGATTCCTCTTCTTTCGGATTCAAATGTAAGGACCAGGCGGTGTCTAAGTACTGGGTATGCCATTTTTTCAATATCTTCTGAATTTACATAATTTCGTCCGTGAATTAATGCACGTGCTTTGGCTGCAAGGATAAGTCCGATTGAAGCTCGGGGCGAAGCACCGTATTCTATATGTTCCTTCCATTCTCTTGTGGACATTACAATTTTTATCACCCGGGATTTAAGATCTTCAGATATCGGAATTTCACGCGTGAGTCTCTGCAGATAGAACAGTTCTTTTTTTGTGATCGCTTTCTGAACCCGGGGTATATCTATCAGTGTATACCTGTTTACTATTTCAAGCTCTTCTTCAAATGATGGATATGTGACCTGTATTTTGAACAGAAATCTATCAAGTTGTGCCTCAGGAAGTGGAAATGTGCCTTCCATTTCTATCGGGTTCTGAGTTGCCAGTACAAAGAAGGGCTTATCCAGGGTAAAAGTTTCATTTCCTGCAGTTACCTGCTTTTCCTGCATTGCTTCAAGAAGTGCGGACTGGGTTTTTGGGGATGCACGATTGATTTCATCTGCCAACACAATATTTGCAAAGACTGGACCCTGCTCGAACTTGAATTTTTTTGTCCCTTCAATCTCTTCTACAAAATGGGTTCCTGTTATATCCGCCGGCATCAGGTCAGGGGTACACTGAATTCTGCTAAATGAAAGGTCCATTGATTTTGAAATGGTGGAAATGGTAAGTGTTTTTCCAAGTCCGGGATTACTTTCGACAAGTGCATGACCATTGCAAAGTATAGCAATGACTATCTGTTCTACCGATTCATTCTGACCGACAATAACCTTCCCTATTTCACCAAACAAAGAAGAGAATATATTTCCTGAATTATTATATATTTGAGATAGCTGCGGATCATCATTTTCAAATGAGTTCATATTTTATTTCCTCACTACATTATTTTCTCAGATTGATCTTGTGTATTTAATTAGGTAATTACTCTTTTGACATTTCTTCAAAGTATGCTTTTATCAGACCTTCATATCCATCCGGCAGATCTTCATAGTATGCAGGTGAGGACATTACATTAACCTCATGAGCTGAAGATGGGACAAAATCAAATATTTGTGGTTCTCCCTCCTCTTCCCTGGCAAATCCCATACCACCTCCTGGAGGTATTGTAAGATCCACATCTTTGCCTTCAACAACAACTATCGTTCTTTCTCCATCAGGCAATTCTGGTGTATCTGTTTCATCAGTAGTATCGTCTCCTACAGGCAATGGATCATCTGGATCATTATTTATTCCTGGAATAAATGGGATTCTTTCTCCATATTCTATTATACTCTCAGGTCCAAAGTCTGTACGTGTATCCGTAGCTGTGATGTATACGAGCACGGAAGTTAAAGCAAGTAGTATAAGAACAGTTACCTTGATCCTTTTTTTGTTCAGAAGGTCTGAAGGCTGTATTGTTTCTTTTTTTTTATTTGAAGCAGCAGGTGATCCAGATTTGTTGAACCCGGAAATATCTTCAGAAACTCCTTTTATCAGATCAGAGACCACTATATTTCTCTTTTCACGGTTATCATATGCTGTTTTTAATCGATCTTTAAGTCTGGAGTACCTCGATTCCAGTAGATCCATTGAATTGATATCATCCTTTCGAAAATGCAATAATGATGCCAGGATCAGAGAAATGATCGCAACCGTGGCTATTGATGCAGCCGTGTCAAAGGATATGGCAATGTCGTATAGGTAGTAGGTTCTTCCTGCATATATTTCAAGAAATGAGATAAAGGCAAAAAGTTGATTGATATTAAATATGTAGAATAGTATATAGAGTACAATTGAAATAATTAAAAAATCCATAAATATATAGATGTATCTGTATTTCTTAATGGCAGAATCATATTTTTGAATCAGGTCTTCAAACTTCATCTTCATTCTCTTGATCACATTCTCTTAATTATCTGTTTGTTCTGGATAGTGGTGTATGGGATATGAACCCAGAACCTTAATATTTTTTACTTTCATTGCCACACCATCAATGGCTTCTTTTATGTCCTTCTTATTTATGCTGCCATTGAAGTCTATGTAGAAAACATAGTCTCCAAGGGCTCTTTTGGATGGTCTTGATTCAATACGTGTCAGGTTTATATCTCTGGAGGCAAATTCTCCAAGAATTGTATAAAGGGCTCCAGGGCTATCCTTTTCAATATATACTATAATTGATGTTCGGTAATCCTGTCCATCAGGTATTCTAATATCTGATGTGATCTTCTTTATCTCTTTAGATATATCAGGGGACGAAATAACTATAAATCTTGTATGGTTATTCTTTTTATCTTGAATATCTTTGATAAGAATTTCAAGTCTATATTTCTCTGCAGATTCACGTGATGCAATTGCTGCCATCTCAACAAATTCATGGGCAAGTTTTGCAGCATGTGATGTGCTTCCTGTAGTTCTTATTTCAGTATTCGGGAAGCTTGATTTAAGGAATTGTCTGCATTGGGCAAGAGCCTGTGGGTGGGACAGGATTATTCTAATATCGTCCAATGTTCCTTTTGAAAGCAGACAATGTTTGATCGGAACAACGACCTCTCCAACTATGACGACTGAAGATTCCAGCAACTGGTCCAGTGTGATCCCAATAGAACCCTCAATTGAATTTTCGATAGGTACTATGCCAGCATCTACTGTCTTGTCATGAACTGATTCAAAAACATCCTGAATGTCTTGAAAATATACAATTTCCAGGCTGGTTACATGTCTGCCTTTGCTCCATTCATCTACTGCCTTTTGTGAATATGAGCCAGCCGGACCCAGCGCTCCAATGATCATGATCTTCAATTAACTGATTATTTAAAATAACTTTTGATAGGTTTCAATATATTTGAACCTATCAACCGGATATTCTGAGGTTTTTATGAATCCATTGATCAGTTCACATCATTTCCAGTTATTTCTTTTATACAGATATTTTTCAAATTCTATTATAAAGAACACTGTACTTCCAACAGGTATTATGTACATCAGGTTTTCAAGTGTTAGTGGCGCTGTTCCAAAGATGAAATTCATTGTTGGATGATATGTAATCAGTGCCTGTAAGGCTATTGTGATTAATATCCCAAGCCACATATATTTGTTAGATAAAATGTCCCTGAAGACATATTCATACATTGATTTTGCATTGAACAGATAGAATATCTGGAAACAGAATACAGTATTTAAGGCAACTGTCCTTGCCACATCAATATCCATGGAATTTTCAAGTTCCAGGAAAAAGAGTGAAAAGGCTCCGGTAACCATCAGAAGGCTTACAAGTGCAATTCTTCTTTTGATTATCGGGGTCAGAAGTGGCTCATCAGGTGGCCTTGGTGGTACATCAAGAAGTCCTTTTTCTCTTTTTTCCATAGCAATCGGAATACCAAGACATACCGCAGTAACCATATTAACCCATAATACCTGGACCGGCAGGAGTGGTAATGTCAATCCAAGCAGTATTGCCAGTACAATGATCAGCGCCTGTCCACCATTGGTCGGAAGCAGCCATACAATAATTTTCTGGATCTTGCTGTATACATCCCTTCCCTCCTCCACAGCAGCAACAATTGATGCAAAATTGTCGTCTGCAAGAACCATATCTGATGCCTCACGGGCCACTTCCGTACCTGATAATCCCATAGCAATTCCAATGTCGGCATTTTTGAGTGCCGGAGCGTCATTTATGCCATCCCCGGTGACTGCAACAATTTCTCCCTGAGATTGCAGAAGCTTTACAATTCTTAATTTATGTTCCGGACTTGTTCTGGCAAAAACCGATACATTTTCAAGAGCTTTAAGCATATCCTTGTCAGACATCCTATCAATGTCACTGCCATTGATTGCTCCTTCTGAATCAATGCCAAGCTTTCTGGCAATTGCACTTGCTGTAAGAACATGATCTCCGGTGATCATTATTACTCTGATACCTGCAGATTTGCATTTCTTTATGGATTCCTTGACTTCTTCTCTGGGTGGATCAATCAGTCCCTGCATACCTACAAATACCAGGTCCTCTAACTGGGACGGATCTATTCTTTCTGTACCATGTTCCATCTTCAGATAAGCCATTCCAATGACACGTAGTCCCATTGATGCCATTTCATCTGCTTTTTCTGAAATTTTATTAATATATTCTGCCTTAAGATCCCTGACATTTTCACCATCAAAATAGAACTGGGACATCTCAAGTATTTTTTCAGGAGCCCCCTTTACATAAGCAATTTTTTCTCCTTCCTCATTTTCATGTAATGTAGCCATATATTGCATTTCAGATTCAAATGGTATAATATCCAGTCTAGAAGCATGGAATTTACCTGCTTTTTTGGCAGATACTAGCAATGCTCCTTCAGTGGGATCTCCATCTATTGTTTCATCTTTATATGATGCATCATTACAAAGAAAACCTGTTTTGAGTGTTTCCACAAGAACCGGATCTTTTAAAGGGTCAACCTTTTCCCCTTCTAAATTAAAATCTCCCTCGGGAGAATAGCCTGCTCCAGTGACTGAATAGATTCTCTCATTTGCCGTGTATATCTTTGTAACAGTCATCTGATTTTTCGTAAGAGTTCCTGTTTTGTCAGAACATATTACAGTTGCAGAACCAAGGGTTTCAACAGAGGGCATTGATCTGATGATCGCGTTTCTTGAGGCCATTGCCTTTACCCCAATGGCAAGAGTTATAGTCAATGTTGCCGGAAGTCCTTCAGGAATGGCAGCCACGGCAAGGCTTACCGAGGCAAGAAATGTTTCCAGAATATCCAGTTCTCTGAATATACCTGCAAGAAATGTAAACGCAGCCACTGCAATTATGGCTATAGATAGTACAATACTGAAGCTCTCAATCTTTCTAATAAGAGGAGTTTTAATTTCTGTACTTTCTCTGATTGATTCGGATATACGACCAATTTCTGTATTGTTCCCTGTTGCTGTGACTATTCCTCTCCCAATGCCCTGATGAATGAAGGTGCCCGCAAAGGCCATATTTTTCTGGTCCCCAGGAGTAATATCCTTTTTTTCAACCGGATCAGTTATTTTTTCAACAGGGACAGATTCTCCGGTGAGCGGTGATTCATCAGAGGTGAAGTTTTTAATATAAAATAGGCGCAGATCTGCAGGAACCCGGTCTCCTGATTCCAGTAATACAATATCTCCCACCACAAGTTCTCTGCTGGAAATTACTTTCCTATCTCCATCTCTGATAACTGTGGCTTCAGGAACCATCATCTCAGAAAGGGCTTCTAGTGCATTTTCTGCTTTTCTTTCCTGAATAAACCCAATGATCGAATTTGCAAATATAACT
>SKZM01000224.1 GCA_007127385.1 Methanosalsum sp. | reverse complement strand
GCAGATGAACATATTTTTGTTTAGGGTGAAACATATGAAAAACAATAAAAAAAACAACCTTGTCGAAAGGCAGAGATATCAAACATTGCTTAAAAGAAACCGAAAAATCAGTCAGATAAACATATTTATTATTGGTTCTGCCCTTGTAGCACATTATGCCGGTTACGAAAATATCGCATCTCCGCTCCTCTGGCTGGGCATTATACTGCTGATCTACACAATTGGATCAAATCTGTTAATAAGGCATGAGATGAAAAAAATGAAATAAATTTGAAAATGTTTTTAAAATATAGAATGCCCCTTTAAAATATATTAACATTCAGGAATCTATAATACCTTTTCAGATATGGGTCATATAAGCTCATATCCAGCCTTATACCAGACAGTTATGCCACCCATTAAATTATAGACATTCTGATATTTTTTCCTTTTAAGTATCGATGCTGCAAGACTGGATCTTTTCCCTGTGCTGCAGTATACTACGATCGTCTTATTATGTGGAAGATCTAATTCAGTACTTTCAAGATCCCCTACATATATGTGTCTTGCTCCTCTGATATGACCCAGCTCCCATTCATTATCATCCCTGACATCAAGTATTTCAAGATCTTCATTACTTTCAATTTTGTTCTTAAGATCATCTACGGTTAAAACTGAAATACTTTCAACCGGTAAATCATCCAGATACCATGACTCTATTCCACCTTTAAGGTAGCCTTCAATTTTATCATATCCCAGTCTGAAAAGATATTTTACCGCTTTATTCAAACAATGATACCCATCATATGTAACAATAATCACATTATCATTATGCGAAATAATCCATCCTCCAAAAGATGGCAGGCCATCAAGCCATATATTATATGATCCTTTAATATGGGCTGTTGAAAAATCTGCAGGTGCACGTGTATCTATCAGTACGCAAGATCCATTCATAAAGCTTTTTTTGATTTCAGCTGGCGACAATGGAGGGGGAGATGGAGGGTGTTCATATCCATGGAATCCACATAGATTATATATTTCCATTTGTTTGAAATATGGTGCATACCTGTGTTTTTCCTCAATTTTCATTTGTATGAATTCATTTTTTGTTGATGCCTGAAGAGAAGGGTTATTTCTTTTCTCAAATCCAAGTGTTGTATGCTCCATAGAATTTATATTTCCTCCGCATACTGATCCTGCACCATGAGCAGGGTACATGATCACACTATCACCAAGCGGGAGTATCTTATTGAAGATACTATCATACATCATTGAAGAAAGTCTGTACTTATGTTGATCTCCATAAAGATCAATCCTTCCGGTATCACCTGCAAAAATAAGGTCTCCTGTAAATGCCATAATCACTTCATCAGAAAGTGAAGGGATTGATACCTTATAGGAAACACTTTCATCAGTGTGCCCTGGAGTTTCTAAGGCATTTATTTTAAAGTCTCCCACATAAAATTCATCATTATCACTCACACCATTACCATATTCAAAATTGAGTTTTGATCCATGATATATTCCTGCACCTGTTAATTTTGAAAGACTCTGTGATCCAATGACATAATCTTCATTTCTGTGAGTTTCAAAAATATACTTCAGTTTCAGCTCATTTATGATCAGGTGATCTAGATATACACCAAAGTCACGACGTGGATCAATTACAGCTGCTTCTCCACCAGACTCGATAATATAAGAATTATGGGCTATTCCTTTTGATCTTATGCATTTTACTTTCATTTATCCCCCTCCTGAAATACGTAAATCAGAAAATTTGGATCAGAAAATTATATATTAAAGTGTGATTCAAACAAAGATATACTTTTTGTGAGATGGAATCACTTTCATTAGGATGGGTTCTGTAATTTAGTGCTAAAAGTTATCTGTTTATAAATCGGATCAGACAATGCACCAGATTACTGAATAAATTTATGTAGTTAATTACTTATATGATGAATGAAAATTAAAAGAAGAAGTAAATAAAGTGTTTTGCCAAAACTAAATACTAAAAAAGTTTATTTTTAAATTTACACATTCAATTGAGTTTTGAATACATTTAAAATAAAGATATATAATCTACGAATTTTAAAAATATTCATTCAGTAAACACAGGGTTAATAATAGGATAATCCAATTAGCCATTAAATAGCCTTTAGAAAAAGTGATCATATTATGGTACAATATACAGATAATCAAAAATGTATTGCAGAAAAAATAGATACAGATACTGTTATTTCCAACTGGAAAAACTGGAAATGGCAACTAAAACATTCAATTCAGGACATTGATACATTTGAACACCTGCTTGAGATTAAGTTCCCACCTGAAGAAAGAAAAGAACTGGAAGAAACACTGGCTAAATTTCCATTATCAGTTACGCCATATTATCTTTCTTTAATAGAAGCCGAAGATTACAAAAATGACTTTATATTTATTCAGGCATTTCCTTCTCCAAGTGAATTAATACTGAACAAATGTGAAATGAGTGACCCACTCTCAGAAGACGAGGATAGTCCTGTACCAGGTATCACTCACAGGTATCCCGACCGAGTGTTGTTCCACATAAGTAACACATGCTCCATGTATTGCCGGCATTGCACAAGAAAGCGAAAAGTAGGGGACAGAGATTCAATTCCGCAAAAGGACGAGATCGTAGAGGGATTAAAATACATACATAACCATCCGGAAGTAAGAGATGTTCTGCTTTCAGGCGGAGATCCTTTAATGCTCTCCGATGATTATCTTGACTGGATACTCACTGAATTAGATCAGATCTCGCATATCGAAGTTGTCAGAATCGGTACCAGAATGCCTGTTGTACTTCCCTACAGAATTACGGATAATCTTGTCAATATGCTGAAGAAACATCATCCAATCTGGTTAAATACACATTTCAATCATCCACGTGAAATAACCACATCCTCTAAACAGGCACTGCGCAGACTTGCAGATGCAGGAATACCACTGGGTAACCAGACGGTTCTTCTTGCAGGAATCAATGATTGCCATCGTATTATAAAGAGTTTGATACACAAACTGGTGCATAACAGAGTAAGGCCTTACTATCTATACCAGTGTGATATGTCTGAAGGTCTGGCTCATTTTCGTACACCTGTAGGAAAAGGGATTGAAATTATGGAAAACCTCATAGGACATACCAGTGGTTTCTCAATTCCAACCTATGTAATAGACGCTCCCGGCGGTGGTGGAAAAATACCGGTAATGCCAAATTATATGGTTTCCTGGTCCACGAATAAAGTTATATTGAGAAATTATGAAGGAGTTATCACTTCTTATAAGGAACCGGACTCCTATGAAGCAATATTCTGTGACCGAAATTGTGATGACTGTAAACTTCAGTTAAAGCTTGATGATGCTCAGGAGTATAAAGCAATAGGAATTTCCAAGTTGCTGTCAGACCATGATGAACTGATAAGCCTTGTTCCTGAAGATACTGACAGGATGGATAGACGAAATGAAG
>SKZM01000008.1 GCA_007127385.1 Methanosalsum sp. | reverse complement strand
TTTTATAAAATTACTTAACCGATTCAAACAATTAGCAATTTCAGATATATCTATCGTTTGATCCTGATAAGTCTTAATTCTCAAAATACTACAAATTGATTGCATGTAAATGTTGTGTTAATATGCAATAACATCGGTTTACAGTATAATTATATTATATATGTAATCAGAATCAGAATCGAAAGACCACTTTAAAAGAAAAGCTATTTATACTTAATAAACAGAAGTACTATCAGTTGCCGTAAAAGGTTACGAGGTGATATCATGGCTCAGACAAGAAATTTTGTACTACGAGATGAAAAGGGAAATGAGCATGGCGTCTTTACTGGAAAACAACCACGTCAGGCTGCTCTAAAAGTAGCAAACCGGGGAAGTGGATCCAAAAGTAAGCCAGAGACCATCAGACTCAGAGAACGTGGAACAAAAAAAGTCCATGTGTTCAAAGGCTGGAAACAAATGGTTGATGCGCCAAAGAACAAACCAAACTGGATGCCAGATAAGATCAACAAACCCTATGTCAAAAAGGTTAAAATTGAAAAACTTGATGAAATCTAATAGTTATCCTGCCCGTTCTATATGATGGGCACCAATTTTTTTACTAATATAATTTCTGAATAGATTCCGTACAAAATTCACGGATTTGAATGGTTAATTTCTGTAAAGCCTATTAGCATAATCCATTTTTTTGATGATTTAATTATCTTAAATACAAAACTTTAAACATATTTATGAAAATTATATAGCTATGACCCTTACTAGAGAAAAAATCCTGATAGAAGCCCTGCCATATATCAGAGAATTTTACGGATCATTAATGGTTATCAAAATCGGGGGCCATGCAATGGTAGATCCTGAAATAATGGATGATATTATCCAGGACATAGTTCTGCTTAGATATGTAGGGATATATCCCATTATAGTCCATGGAGGAGGACCGGAAATAACCGCTAAAATGAAGATCATGGGCAAAGAACCAGAATTTATTGGCGGACTCCGAATAACTGATGATGAAACAATGGAAATTGCCAGTATGGTCCTGGTGGGTAATATCAATACCAATATTGTATCCCTTATTGGCCTTCATGGAGGCAGGGGAATTGGACTCTCAGGTAAAGACGGACGCATGATAATCGCAAGAAAAAAACCAAGTCAGCGTATCATGATCGAAGATATTGAACATGAGGTTGATCTGGGATGGGTCGGAGAAACGGAGATCATTAATCCTGACCTGTTAAGCATTGTTACGGAGAAGGGATATATCCCTGTAATATCACCTATTGCAATGGATGTAAAGGGCAATAGTCTAAACATCAATGCCGATACTGTAGCTGGAGATATAGCTGCGGCCATTCATGCAAAAAAGCTTATACTGATGACAGATGTACCAGGAATACTTAAAAAATATGATGATGAGTCTACGCGAATATCCAGAATAGCAGTTAAGGATGTTGAGAATCTGATCAGTGAAGGAATAATCACCGGTGGAATGATACCTAAGATCAGAAGTGCATCAACAGCTGTTGAAAGCGGGGTCGAGGGGATTCATATAATCAATGGAAGTGTATCTCATTCAATCCTCCTGGAACTCTTCACTGACCGAGGAATAGGGACCATGCTTTATAAGGAAGATACATCCTGATGAATCTACAGGATGTATTTACATTACACCGTAATGGGAGCACCATAGGTATAATCATCAAGTTCAATTATTTTTCCCCATAGATAACGACATTCACATGATACACTATCAAGCACCCTTATATCCTGCGTTAGAGAAAAATTTCTCACTGCATCTGCCACATCCCTGCTGCATATTTTGCAGTTATGTGGACCACGTTGCGATCCTGCGCCCACAGGATCTGACATTATCACAAGATCTGGGTGTGTGGATTTTGTCTTCTTCAGTATTTCAACGATACTCCACAACCAGGGAGGACGAAACTGTTTTCTTTCCCATAGCATCTCCACAAGGGTCCCTTTCTGAACATTACAGAGATTAATGGATACTGTGCCTGCATAAGGGTGAATGTCATTCACTGAGCGAATAATATCATCAACGGCCATACTTTCTGAAATAAAAGGTGGTTTGAGAAGCAGATAGGCTTTTGTAGTTATTCCTCTAGTTTTTGCAATTTCCGATGCCCTTACAAAGTCTTTGAAGCTAAAACCCTTGTTGATAGATTCTGAACGTATCTTATCTGAACTTGTCTCAAGGCCAACCGCAATTTCAAAAGGCTTGCCAGCAATAAGATCCATGCAATCATTCATTGTCTGGTCAGTCACAAATTCAGGTCTTGTCTCTACAATGACCTTTACAATTCGGTCATCGTCCCTTAATTGAAGCAGGATATTTTTTCGGGAATTTCTACTGATCTCATTCTCATCCAGAAAACTGCCTGAGGTGAATATCTTTACCACCATTTTTTCAAGATCAGATGCTTTTTTGAGTGCATGCTCTAGTTGTGAATCGAGGTCATCATCGTCTGGTATTTCTGTAGCACTGTCATACACATATCCACACATTGTACATCCACCGGCACATCCCCAGTAACAACCTGAAGTCCTGAAGATAATTGTCAGTGAATCTATTATTTCCCCATCTACAAGATCCTTCCCGGTCCACGAAGCTGCCGGCCGGTCAGTTGCATATGGTTTTATACGCTGGCGTTCCCGGATATCCAGAACAGTTTTGTTTAGATCTTTCATGGTCATTTATTCAAACTCGATTGTAGCAGGAGGCTTAGGCGACAGGTCATATACAACTCTCACAACAGAAGGTATGGATCCTGATATGCGCGCCTCTATTTTTTTCAGAACCGTCCAGGGCAGCTCAAGAGACTCAGCAGTCATCCCGTCCCTTGATCCCACAGCACGCACTGCAACTATCCATCCATGCACTCTCTGGTCACCTTTAACCCCGGTGCCTTTTCCAAGAACCGCTGCAAAGGTCTGCCATGGATGATAGCTTTCAACCAGTTCTTCCTCAACTATAGCATTTGCTTCCCTTACAACCTCAATTTTTTCTTCTGTAACCTCACCAAGCACTCTCACTGCAAGTCCAGGTCCCGGGAAAGGCATTTTATCACATATTTCCTCTGGCAGATCCAGGGCCCTGGCAACTTCCCGCACCTCATCTTTATAGAGATCGTCTATGGGCTCCACAATGGACTTGAAATTGATCCTTAAAGGCAGGCCTCCAACATTATGGTGGGATTTAATACCTCCTTCTGATTCAATTCTGTCCGGATAGATAGTACCCTGAATAAGGGTATCAGCATCCAGTTCCTTTGCCTCATCTTCAAAAACCCGGATAAAGGTTTCACCAACTGCCTTTCTTTTTTCTTCCGGATCATCAATTCCCTTAAGTGCTGCAAAAAATCTGTCCTTTGCATCAATTATCTGCAAATTCATGTCAAGAAAAGTATTTCTTATCTTCTCTGTTTCACCTTTTCTCATAAGACCTGTATCAATATATATTGGTATCAGATTATCTCCAATTGCCCTGTGTGCCAGTACTGCACACACTGAACTGTCAACACCTCCTGACAGGGCAATAATAGCCCGGCCAGTACATTCCCTTTTAATGTATTCAATACTTTTTGGAATAAACGTATCTACTTTAACCATTGCAAAAAACTCCAGCTGATCGATGATGATTATCAGATGTTATTTATTATACATAAGGTTTATACTTCATAGTGCCGGCAACTATGATGAAAAACATCCGGGTTAAAAAAAGAATAGGGTGCATAGCAGTTCAAAAAACATACCTCATCGCATCCCTATAATCATTCGCATATATTGCGTTATTCACATGTATCCAGCAATCCTTTTTTCTTACCGCCACGCTTGTCCCCTACCTTGATAGGGTCAATTTTGGCTTTTGTTACCCTTTTCTTAGGTCCGGTATCTGTTTCTGAACTGTTGTTATCATTGTCTGTCAAATTTAATGCCTCCCATCAAATATATGTGACAATTTATATTAAAAATTGTTCATACAAGATAGTTCAGGGTCAGATAAAAAATGAGATCTCCAAAAATAACGGCTGCAATAAAGCCTGCGGTTATAGGGATCATGAATGGCAAACCTGGTGTGACCCATACTTTATTGCCAATGAGACCTTTTTTTGCATATGATCGAAGCGTCCTTAATTGCCGGTCATCTATATCCACACCACTTCTGCTAAACTTTGAAGAAACTTCACCATTGTTATTCTCCTGATATGTTTCAATCAATTTCAGGTGGCGCTCTCCAAGATCTGAAACTGGATGCATGTATCCAATAAAGAGATAGAAGGGATTTTTTATAATCTCATTTGCAGGAAGTTTGATGAGATTATAAATAAAGAGTCCCAGAGGAACAACTACTGTAAGAATTATAGAATTGGTAAATACCCCAAAGGCAAAAAGGTTGATCAATGGTACACCATATAGAGGCAGTGTCGCGCCTGCCAGTTCAATAACAGGATAGGCGGGGATAATCAGGGATATGACCATCAGGACCTTTGCATCAGCTCCTCCGAAGGCATTGAGATAGAATAGAATATATACAAAAATGAAAATGAACGCAAAGGACAATACCAGATGAATCAGATGTTCCAGACCATATCTCACCAGATCATGTATTATGAAAATTGACCCTGCACCAAGCATCAGGGGCCATACTCTGTTGGATACTCTGCGGGTCTTTATATCAGAATAGCTGGCATATATAAGAAAAGGAATACATATCAGTACTTTCAGGATCTCGATCATCTGTGCTTCTCCCATTTTTCAAGTTGAAGTATATCTGAAAGGGTCCCTCCTTTCTGTATCTCAGCATATAGTCTCTTTTCGGCCTTCTCAACCTCTTTTGCACGCCGGGCTATTTCATAGGCTCTATTTGCAGGCACAATGACGACACCATTATCATCACCCACTATGTAATCACCCGGACATACGGTCTGATCTCCACAGACAATCTCACTGTTAATTTCCCCAAAGCCTTTGGGATCACCTGCATTTGGTACATTGTTTCCTGCAAAGACCGGGAGTACCATCTTTTTAATCTCATCAATATCCCTGACAGCTCCGTCAACCACAACACCGGCAACTCCTTTATTGATACAGCTCATTGTGGCAAGTCCTCCCCAGCATGCAGTATCATTGCTACCACTGTATATTACGATCACATCACCACTTTCTGCCGTATCAATTGCCTCAACCGTCTTTGCCCAGTCGCCTTCCATTGTTCTGACAGTGACCGCCGTCCCTACCATTTTCCGACCTTTTGCAAATGAGTGGATTCCCTTCATTGCGCCTTTCCTGTGCATGGCATCGGAGATATTCGGAGTGGACACTGACATCAATATTTCACGGATCCCCTCATCCCGTGATATTTCAGATTCAGTAACATCAACTGGAGAATCAACAAGATTCCTGATAGCACGGGCAGACTCGGTCACACTGTCAGAACGAATGATATTCCCTCCAACAATCACAATATCAGCTCCTGCATTTACAGCTCGGGCTGCACTCCGTGGATCCAGGCCTCCTGCAACTGCTACAGGAACATTTACTTCCCTGCAGATATTCTGAAGAATGGATACAGGTTCAATACCCATCATCTGCTGATCAATACCGGTATGAACATTTATGTAATCGACCCCAAGGGACTCCAGTTCTTTAGATCGCTGCAATGGATCATCTACAGAGATCAGATCTACCATAACCTTCACACCATATTTACGGGCTGAACGTATCGATTCAACTATTGTGGAATCATCTGCATTTCCCATCAGCATAACAACATCTGCACCTGCCTTTGCTGCCATTTCAACTTCCATTGCACCAGTATCCACTGTTTTCATATCTGCTACAATAACGTTCTTTGGGAAAGCGCTCTTGAGCTGTCTGACGGCATTCATACCTTCACTTTTTATAAGTGGTGTACCGGCTTCGATCCAGTCAACACCACCCTCTACAGCTTCTTTTGCTATCTGGACCGCACGTTTGATTTCCAGAAGATCCAGTGCCACCTGAACGATTATTTTTTTGATAGGATCACCTTCACATATTTTAAATACAGTTCAAGATCATGTTCTTCTTCATAAAAATCATTATCATTTAAGTAAATGAATGTTTTTTCAGTGTGCCGGAATAATATATAAGGTATTCTGTAATATACCATAGTAAATATTATATTCCATGTAATTCTTTCATTCTCTAAATGAAATTCACTAATATGGACATCATATCAATGAAGGATTTTTCACGCGATATGATCGATCACATCCTGGATACTGCCGAGAAGCTTGAACCTGTGGCAAGGGGTAAGGAAAGGTCAGATATTCTTCAAGGACTTGTATTATCACTTCTTTTTTTTGAACCAAGTACCAGAACCAGGATGTCCTTTGAATCTGCAATGGTCCGGGCAGGTGGCAGCGTGCTCAATATGGGATCTGTAGAAGCAAGTTCAATTTCAAAAGGTGAAACTCTTGCTGATACTATCCGTGTAATAGATGGCTATGCAGATGCAATTGTGTTGCGACATCCCAAAGAAGGGTCCGCACGAATGGCAGCAGAATATTCATCGGTCCCTGTGATCAATGCCGGAGATGGTGCAGGACAGCACCCAACACAAACCCTGCTGGATCTTTATACCATCCGCCGGGAAAGTCATCTGGAGAGAATAAAAATAGCAATTGCAGGAGATCTCAAGTATGGAAGGACTGCACATTCACTCTGCTATGCACTTTCGCTCTATGGTGCAGATATTACCCTGGTATCACCAGAAAGTCTTCGAATGCCTGAAGAAATAATAGAAGATCTCAGAAGCCACAACATAAATGTTTACCAGACATCTTCAATGGAGGAAGTAATATCTGATATTGATGTGCTGTATGCTACACGAATACAGAAAGAACGCTTCCCGGATCCAACAGAATATCAGAAAGTGGCAGCATCCCTAAAAATAGTTCCACAGCTTCTTGATGAAGCAAAAGAGGGACTTAAAATAATGCATCCTTTACCCAGAATAAATGAAATTGACCCGCAGATAGACGAAACATCCCATGCCAGTTATTTCAGGCAATCATTTTACGGAGTTCCTGTGAGAATGGCTCTGCTGTCTCTTGTAATGGGGAGGGAACCGTGAATGAATAAAGCCAGCAATGAAAGCAAGTATGAGCTCAGAGTACAGCCTATTGAGAACGGGACTGTTATTGATCACATTACAGCAGGTCAGGCCTTAAACGTACTGAAAATACTTAAAATACCGGGAACTTCCGAAGGTATTGTCAGCATACTTATCAATGCTCCAGGAGCTGAGGAGAGAAAAGATGTTGTTAAGATCGAAGGGCGTGAACTCAAGAGCCAGGAAGTTGATAAGATAGCCCTGATAGCACCTGATGCTACTATCAATATCATACGGGACTTTAAGGTCATCCGGAAAAAAAGGGTGAAAATACCGAATTTTCTTACAGGTTTTGTACGGTGCATCAATCCAAACTGCATATCAAACAGCAATGAGCCAATTACCTCAAGATTTGAAGTTAATAACAGATGCGGAAAAATAATGCTGCGATGCAAATACTGTGAGAAAACCATAGAAAAGAATATTGCAGACCATCTACTCTGAAATAATATTATAAGTTCTGAAATCAGATGATCTCAGAACCCAAGTATGTCATCCATACCATATATACCGGGATCGACTGAACTTACCCATTCCGCAGCCTTTACTGCACCTGCTGCAAACGCCTGCCTTGAATGTGCCTGGTGTTTTATTTCTATCCTCTCACCTGCTCCTGCAAAAAGAACAGTATGATCACCTACAATATCTCCACCCCTTACTGCATGGATTCCTATCTCCTTGCCTCTGGGAGCATGACCCTGCCTTCCGAAAACATATTCCCTGTTGTTCATGGCCTCATTGATAACTTCAGCTGCCCCCATAGCAGTTCCACTTGGGGCATCCTTTTTCTGATTATGATGCGCTTCAATTATTTCCACATCATAGTCTGTAAGATATTTTGCAGCCTCTTTAACGATCTTGAAAAAGACATTCACACCAACTGCATAATTAGGGGATATGACAGCAGCCACATTATTATCCCTTATTGAAGCATCAATCACATCCCTCTGTTGACTGGTAAATCCGGTTGTACCGATCACCATGTTCACACCACACTCTGCTGCAATAGGAGCATTTTCAAATGTGGCATCAGCAATTGTAAAATCAATCAGCACATCAGTTCCTGAGCTGATAAGTATATCTTTCATATCCTCTGCAGGAGATATCTTAACTCCCTGTGCCTTAGCATGCACAACCTCTCCTACATCCATTCCTATATTCGAGATATCAAATGCAGCTGATAGCTCCAAATTATCAGAATTTATAATATTTCCAATGATGAGTCCGCCCATTCTTCCGGAAGCTCCGGTAACTGCTACTTTTATCATACAAGAACACCCAGTTTTTCAAGTGAATCTTTCAGTATCTGATCATTTTCCTGACTCAGGGATGATAGGGGTAATCTTAGGGCTCCCCCTGCCTTTCCGATCAACTCCATCGCCCTTTTTACCGGGATTGGATTGGTTTCCAGGAAAAGAGCACGTATCAGAGGTAAGATTTCATAATGTATCTTTCTGGCAGTAACAATATCATTACTCATTGCAGCATCATACATCCGAACCATTCTGGAAGGAACCACGTTTGCTGCAACAGATATTACGCCACTGCCACCAACTGTAAGCATGGGGAATGTAAGGGCATCCTCTCCTGAATAGACCAGGAAATCCTCATCCCCTGTATTTTCAATGATCTGATATATCTTATCAAAATCACCACTTGCATCCTTTATCCCGACAATATTATCCAGTTTTGCAAGTTCAAGTATAACCTCAAGAGGCATATCCTGGCCTGTTCTTGAAGGAACATTATAAAGTATTAGAGGAAAATTTACAGACTCGGATATCTTTGTGAAATGCTTGATAAGTCCCTGATTATTAGGTTTGTTATAATAAGGTGAAATAAGAAGAGAACCAGCTGCTCCGGCATCCTTAGCATATGCTGTAAGTTCCACTGCCTCTGCTGTATTGTTAGAACCTGTGCCCGCAATTACCGGGACATTTGAACATTCCACTGTCAGGTCGATCAGTTCCTTATGTTCAGCAGTAGATAATGTTGCTGATTCACCGGTTGTTCCACATGTTACAACACCTGTAACTCCACCTTCTTCTACATAGCGTACATTTTCCCTATAACCATCTCGGTCTATAGAACCATCATGATCAAAAGGTGTTACAAGTGCTGGCATGACGCCTTTGAACATATTATCCCTTCTTTATATCAAATCACTGACTTCTTGCTACCTTTCGGGTAACATAGCCTGCAACTCTGTTTCTGATCGTCTTGCTTTCAATTGTAGTGTACTTGGTCACAAGGTGTTTGTTCGCATCAAAGTCTGAAGAAAACACATCAGAGTGATCTTCAATCAGAAGGCGTGCTATGTTCTTAATATTTGATTGTCTTATATTTCCCATAGTTATGTATCTCCGTATTGATTCTTATTACATCTTATCAAAATATAATAGTTGTTACTATAATAATCTAACAAACGGTTAATGAGAAACTTTGCATTTATAACTTTTGGATTGATATACTCAATCTTTGTTCCAGTTCTCCTTTTTATAATCAGTTTTCCCAAGAAACCGGTCAAGTGTCTTTGCATCCTCAAAAACTTTTTCACGAACTCCTTTCTTATTTAGGAAAAGACCAATAAGAACCAGTAAAAGTCCGATATTTGGATTGAGAAGAGAAATTATGGCTCCGACCAGCACTATAAACGATGCCCCAATTCCTTTCATTGCACCTTTACGGTATGATTGAAAACCCGTACGCTTATAGATGCGGATATCGCGAAGTGTCAGAAAGAGAACTACCAAATAGGCTGCTAATGCAATATAGATATACATATAATAGACCTGCTATAAACTGAAAATATATATTTTATTCGATGATGATCGGATTATGAAGCAAATCACATATATCAGATTATACAGAGGATCTCTGACAGATTGACCAGCGGTATCAAAGAAGCGACAATAAAAGGCTAAAATATGAATCCTTTTCCTGATAGTATCAAGTTTCATATAGATATGGACAGTTTTTTTGCATCAGTAGAAATCAGCCGGAGACCTGATCTTAAAGGATTGCCTGTTGTGATCGGATCAGATCCCAAAAGAGGTTCCGGCAGAGGTGTTGTAAGCACCTGTTCCTACGAAGCGAGAAGATACGGAATACATTCAGCAATGCCCATATCAAAAGCCTACCGTCTCTGTCCAGATGCTGTGTATCTGCCTGTAAACTCTGCACTCTACAAAAAGACATCAAATCGAATAATGACCATACTTCGAAGGTTTACAGAAAGATTTGAACAGGTAAGCGTAGATGAAGCCTACCTTGACATGGGAAAAAAGGTAACTGATTACAACCATGCTTACATTCTTGCAGAACAGATCAAGGAAGAGATTTTCAGAGCAGAGGGACTCACCTGCTCCATAGGAATTGCCCCTGGGAAAAAAGTTGCAAAGATCGCTTCTGATTATAACAAGCCTGATGGCCTGACAGTCGTCCCACCGGATAAGGTGAAAGAGTTTCTGGCTTCGATGCCGGTTTCAAAAATTCCTGGGATTGGAAAGAAAACCGAGCAGATGCTTCGAGAAATGAACATATGTACAGTAGGTCAGCTGGCAGAATATGATGTGCAGGCATTGATTAGCAGATTCGGAAAAAGTGGAATCTTCATGAAACAGATAGCAAATGGTGTAGATCATGGAGAAATTAAGCAGCATAGAGAATCAAAATCTATCAGTAAGGAAGATACCTTTGAAGAAGATACTGCTGACTACAGACTCGTAGAATCTGTATTGATGTCCCTTTGTGAGGAAGTTTACAGAACAATGAAGATAAACAATTTTCGATTCAGGACCATTACCCTGAAAGTTCGTTTCAGTGACTTTAGAACATATACCAGATCAAATACACTAAAATGTCCCGCAGAAGAAATGGAAATAATTAAACGGCATTCGAAAAATCTCATACAGGAGTTCATAGGCCAGGAGAAGTTCCGCCTCGTGGGAATAGGTATATCCAAACTGGAGAAGATTGATAAAAAGCAGACTCTGATCACGGATTTTGCATGATCATAATTTATTGAAGAATTGAAAGGTCTGCAATGCCAGTAATATAAAGCAATAGGATCAGAACAGGTTGGTGTATTAGATAAATTAGAAGTGAATGCTGTCCGATCATACAGAATAATCTCACTGCACCATTTCCTGTAAGATCCGGTAGATACGCAATCCGGGAATAACCATGATAGAACATGTTACCTGTAAATATTCCAAATAGGATAACCCCAAACCATGGGAGCAGAGGGAAATAATCAAATGAATATAAACCCTGTGGAGCCATCCCTAGCCAGAGTAGCCAGAGATTATCCACATTAATGGGATTTATATGGATAGCTGCCAGAACAAAGGCAAATCCGGCAAATATATTTGCGTAACCCAGCCTCAAAAAAGGATATGAGAGAATAATTGACAGTCCAATAAAATGCAGGATACCAAAATATATCACACCTTCAGGCAGGAGTATAAAAGTTATTACAGTGATGACCATTCCCCATGAGAAGATCTTAACCCCCCTTTTAATATTTTTCAATATGATTTCACTCTGTGACCTGTTTTTTGCAATTGATCTTGAAAAGCTGAGTGTAAGGGATACTCCCACAAGGAAAATAAAAATAAGTGCTGTAAAGCGTCCAAAATACATCCAGAAACCGGATCTGAGATTGAGGTCATAGTTTCCGAAATAGTTCAGGTCATACAGAAGATGAAATATTATCATCATCAAAACTGCAAGTCCTCTTAAAAAATCAATTTCCCAGAATCTTTTTTCCAGAGAAGAAACCATGACTAAAGCCCATGCCAGAGTTATATACAAAATAGAACAGCGATAATCCAAAAATAAATAGTACCATAAATAGTATGAATCAAATCTCTTGAAATCTGAATATTATATTCCTGAAAATGATTGATAACATGCTGAAAACCAAAACATCGTCAAGAAATACTTATTTCTTTTTCTTTTTTTTCTCATCGAACACAGAAGGTAAATGAAGTGCGTAACTGCCATCTTCCTTTATGGCCATGATTATCTCTTTTCTGTTTAGAAGAGAATCCAGGTTAAGTTCATAGGAACCGGGACCCAGGATTTTTACAGATTCAACCTTTTCTCCTTCCATTTCATAAGAAACGTTTCTTTTTGTAATATCAACTCCCAGCATCTGATCCACTTCATTGATAAATCTTTCAGCTGGAGTTGATTGCTGATCACCTTTGGTATCTATTTTTTTCGATAGATCCTCTGTGTTGTCTTTTCGAGTCTCATTCTGAACATAGAGAAATTTATTCCATCCACAATTTGGGCAGCCATTCAATATCGCGGCAGCCCCGTCATCAAATATATGCTCACATCTGGTACATTTATGGGGCATGAAGTCACCGAATTCCAGTATTATAAGAAATTATTACATAGGACAATCTGTAGAACCCTATTTTCATCACTACATCAATAGGGCAATTAATCATCATTTACTCTTCAGATTTATATAAGGTTTACCCGA
>SKZM01000228.1 GCA_007127385.1 Methanosalsum sp. | reverse complement strand
TTGTTCCGGATCATCTAATTACTTGTATAAATATAATTTGTAGGGGTTTGTTAATATTAGTAAGGTTTTTTTTAGAGCTGCTGAAGATATCGGTTCTGATAATACTCATATAGATCAGATAAATGATATTTATGCAAAAATATCTCCTGTAGAGGAAGGAGATATTGTAGCAGTAAAGATTCATCCTGGAGAATATGGAAATACTACCTATATTAGACCTATTATTGTGAGGACTGTTGTTGATCTGATAAAAGAGCAGGGTGGGGTTCCATTTGTGACTGATACAACCGTTCTTTATAAGGGTAAAAGGTTTAATGCAGTTGATTTGTTATACACGGCATCAGCTAATGGTTTTTCAGAGGCATCGATGAACGCTCCTTTTATTGTTGCAGATGGCCTTACAGGAAATGATAGCGTAGTAGTTGAAATAGATGGTGATATTTTGAAATCCACAACTGTAGCTTCTGCGATTGCAAATGCTGATTCAATGGTAGTGATCTCACATTGTAAGGGTCATCCAGGCTCAGGATTTGGCGGCGCAGTCAAGAATCTGGGTATGGGATGTCTTGATAAAGCTGGTAAAACTAAAGTCCATGAAGTAGGAATTCCATTTATAGATTACAATAAGTGTAGCAGCTGTGGCATATGCATTGATGAATGTGCATGGGGTGCTTTTACAAAAGTGGATAATATGGTTACACTAGACCGTAATGTCTGCAAGGGCGAGCTTTCATGTATCGGATGTTGTCCAAACAAAGCCATCATACCTCCTGCAGACTGCAGTGAAAAAATGCAGATAAGACTCGGAGAAGCTGCAGCTGGCCCGGTCAAAGTTCTTGGAGGAAGAATTGGTTATATCAACTGGGCATATGATATTACTCCTTTCTGCGACTGCTGCAATTTTTCATCTCCTGCAATTGCAGAAAATGCTGGTATTCTTGCATCAAATGATCCAGTAGCTATAGATTCAGCAACCGTTGATTTAATAAATAATAAAATAAGGGTAGGTAACACAAGCCTGGCCGATTTATGGTCCACCGATCCAAAATTACATCTGTTCCACGCAGAAAAAACTGGAATTGGAAGCACTGATTATTTACTGGATGAAAACTTATCCTGTAAAGATCAATAAAAATGGAGAATTGGAATATTTATGAATTATATTTTGTGCCCAAAGTGTGGCAAAGAAGTTAAAAACCTCATGGTAAATGTATGTAAGACCTGTTACATTGAAAAATATAGATTAGCTGAATTACCAGAGGTAATTGAAATTGATATTTGTTCAAAATGCGGATCTGTTTTTGATCGGGGGCAATGGACGTATACTGGAACCATTGATGATGTTATCGTTAAAAAAATAGAGGACTTGCTGTTAATACATGATATGGCTGACAATATAGAACTATCTTTTGAAAGTGATAAGCATTCAGCTAATAATTATCATATTTATATAAGGGTCGATGCATCTGTGTTGAATGAACCTGTTAGCCAATCTTTGAATACTGAAATAAGAATAAATTATAAGTCCTGTGATATATGCAGCAGAATATCAGGTGGCTATTATGAAGGAATTATACAGATAAGAGCACAGAATCGAATTCCTACAGATGATGAAAAAGAACATTGTATGGATATAATGTCTGAGGTCCTGACAAATCAAGAAAAAAAAGGTGATCGTTTTTCATTCATTACTGATGTCCAGGAATTAAAAGAAGGGTTGGATGTTTACATAGGCTCCTCTAAATCTGGCAGAAATGTATGTAAGGCTATAGAAGATGAACTTGGTGGCAGTTTTCTGGAGTCTCCATCTCTTTATGGGCAAAAGGATGGTAAAGATCTATATAGAATTACATTTTCAATGCGTCTTCCGGAATTTACAATCGGAGATATTATACTATTTAACAATAAAGTCATAGAGATCAGAAGTACCGGCAAAAAAATTCGTGGAATTGATCTGAGCACTGGTTATAGAGTAAGCATAAATGAAAATGATATAAAAGATGCAACTCTTGCTGCTAAAAAGGCTGATGCTATCCCTGCGATTCTTATCGCAATAGAAGATAATGTGGCTATGGTGATGGACCCATCGACTTATCGTACTATTACACTAAAAAAACCTGTGTTTTTAACTGCAAGCCCTGGAAATGAAATAGATACTATAAGGGTACAGGATGATCTTTTTATTTTGCCTGATTAAATGTTCTTTAAAGTAGGGAGTATAAAATGAATAAGGTTCTGGTTATAGGATATAGCAGTAGGCATATTGTAAACTCTGCTAAAAACGCAGGTTATAATGTGTACGCTATTGATGCATTCTGTGATTTTGACCTTGATCATTATGCAACTGAGACCCGACAGTTAAGTGCTCATTCAGATAAGGGACAACCAGATATTGAAAGTTGTAATATATGTGATCTAATAAACAGCTTTAATGTTGATTTTGACTTTATAGTACTTGGCTCAGGATTTGAAATGCTGGATCATGCGTCTTTTTCTGTTCCAGTTCTAAACAACAGTTACAATTTAATGAAAACAATTGCAGATAAAGATAAATTAGCAAAAAAACTTAATTTGCTGGGTTTCCCACATCCAGAAATTATATCATTAGACAGGATCGAATCTGCTGATTTTCCATTAATGGTCAAACCCGTTATAGGTGGTGGTGGTTTTCTTAATCGGAAAATAAATGATCTGGATGAATTCTTTAAGTTTAAATATGAGAGTGAAGTTGCAGGTCTGGATATGAGTGATATGATCATCCAAAAATTCGTGGATGGCATATCTGCCAGTGTATCTCTTATCAGTTCTGATGAAGGATCATGTGTGGTTTCTACAAATGAACAACTGATAGGCACTCCATGGCTCACAAAGCTTCCGTACGCATATTGCGGAAATATAACTCCCTGTAATTCACCGTATAATGAACTTATGTGCAGTATGGCACATGACATTGCACTTGAACTGGGTCTGGCAGGGTCAAATGGTATAGATTTTATTGTAACTGATAATGGACCTGTTGTTACTGAAATCAACGGGCGTTTTCAGGGAAGCCTTGATACTGTTGAAATGTCTACAGGGATAAACCTGTTTGATGCACATGTTAAATCATTTAATTCCCAACTTCCATCAATAAATCCTAATCTGGATATATTTTCCGGACGTGCGATTTTATATTCTAATAATAATTTTGTTGTCAATAAATCTATGTTTGAAAGAATAAAAGCTGAAAATACTAAAGATATACCGTGCAGGGGTGCTATGATCGATGCCAATGAACCAATAACATCAATTTTTTCGGTTGGAAATACTAAAGAACATGTGCTAAGTGATCTAAAAAAAAGTGCAGAACGTATATTTAGTTTTCTGAATAATCCTTTTTCCAAAAAACTCGGTCAGGAACAGATTGTTGGTGATTGATGGTTCATTATGTCTTTAATAATATTGAAAATATGATAAATAATTCGTAAAGGTTTAA
>SKZM01000176.1 GCA_007127385.1 Methanosalsum sp. | reverse complement strand
TTATATCCCTGACCTTTAGAGAAATTTTGCCACTTGCAAGGGCGTTACCGATATCTGTAAAGGTCACAACCCCTACAACTTTACCCTTATCTTCAACTGGAGCCCCATGAATATTATTTTTAACAAAAATGCGTGCAGTTTCCTGTATAGTAGCATTCACACTGACAAATACCGGATCTTCTTTTATGTAATTTTTTACTGGCCTCTTTGGAAGAGATACCATTTCTGTAATTGAGAAAATTAAGGCGTTCTTCGTATCATCCCTTCCTACAACCTCTCCCCTGACAATAAGGCGGTTTACAGGAGTAGGACCAATCTGAACTATGTCTCCCTCAACAAAATCCCGGATATTTCCAAGAACTTTGATCATCCCATTGCACAGTTCAGGATGTCTTACTGTCGTAAAGCTTATTTCAGCTGCAGTTGAACCCTGAACCAGAATTCCGTTTCTGTATATAGGTACAATTACCTCATTCTCAACAGAAGTCACATTCAGAGCCTCATATGCGGCACTGGTAATCTTGTACCCCCCTTTGGGGCCGGGAACACCTTCAACAAGTCCCAGAACTTTCAATGATTGCATCTGGTTGCGGACAGTACCGGGATTTCTGTTTATCAGATCCGCGATCTCTTCTCCTTTTATTGCACGATTTTTCTGCCGCTGTAAATTGATTAATGCGATAATAATATCTTTCTGGATGGGAGTTAGTTCCATACAATCACCATTTTTTCACTATATACATTGAATGCTATATATATATATTGTAGATACGATCAAATAATGATCACATACCCACGCACTTCAAAGAATACAAATATATATATTATCAGACGATTGGCATAGGTAAGTGGAATCATAAAATGATATTCGAAAAAATATACACTGTTCCGACCTCAGATGAGTTGCTTGACAAGGCGTTTAGAAGAGCGTCCAGGGCAAGGGCAGGAAAAGTAACCCGGAATAAAGAAGATATACTCAAGGCCCATGAATCTTCGATCATTACAGCCTCCAACATATTATCAGATAACATGGCAAACATAGTCCGCAGATTTCCCAGCTTTGATGAGATCCCCAGCCTGTATTATGAACTGGCAGATATCCTGGTAGGAGTGGATGAGATCAGAAAATCCCTCTCCTCGGTAGACTGGGCCAGCAAAAAGATACATGAGATCTCCAGATTCTATATTGGAAAAATGCGCACAAGCAGGGATGTCGTCACTGTAAAAAAGGAGGCTTTTGGAAGAATAGCCTCCATTACAAAGTCTGTTGACAGTGATCTGGTATTCCTGAACAGGGCTAGAAATATTTTGCGCAAACTGCCTGATATATACGATGAGCCAACAATAATTGTGGCAGGCTATCCGAATGTAGGCAAATCCAGTTTTGTTGCATACGTGACCGATGCCAGGCCCGAGATTGCATCATATCCCTTTACAACCAAGGGAGTATCCATCGGACATCTGATAAATAACAATAAGCGATATCAGATCATAGATACCCCAGGCCTGCTGGACAGACCCATGTCCGAAAGAAACAGCATAGAGCTGCAGGCAATAACAGCTCTGGAATATCTTGAGGCGGTGGTACTGTATATAGTGGATGCCAGTGAAACATGTGGTTATCCGGTAGATCAACAAAAAAAACTGCTTGATGAGATCAGGACAGAGTTTGAGTTGCCCGTGCTGGTAGTATCAAACAAGACAGATCTTAAACACAAAGAAATAGATTTTGCAGACATGGAGATTTCAAGTATAACAGGGCAGGGAATTGATGAAGTTCTACAGGAACTCCTCAGTATGATCGAAAAGCAGGAAGAAAAAGATAGAGATCATCCGATCAACAACGGATCGTCTTCTCCATAATCTCCAGTGCCTGCCTTATATCATCCATGCTGGCGGCATAAGATATTCTGATATAACCAATGCCATTGCTTCCAAAAGCAGATCCGGGAACAACAATTACACCACGGGAAATGAGTTCTGATACAATATCAAGATAATCATCTCCTGCATAAGGGAAAGCGTAAAAGGCACCTCCCGGAAGTGCACAATCCAGACCAATTGAATTCAGACCCTCTACCAGCACATCGCGTCTTTTCCTGAACTCCTCCCGCATTGTAATCACAGGCTCCAGCGAACCGCCGATAGCCGCAACTGCTGCTTTCTGGGCGATTGAGTTTGCACATGCCTGAACATACTGATGTATCTTGAGCATCTGCTGTATATATTCATCTCTTGCAGCAACATATCCAAGTCTCCATCCTGTCATTGCATAGGTCTTGGATACGGCATTTACTGTTATAACATTGTCAGAGTATACTGCAGGACTTACATGTCTTCCTTCATAGATGAAATGCTCATACACCTCATCACATATCATAGTGATATTATGGTCATCAGCGATCTGGGCAAGGGCTTTCATGTCCTCGGGACTCTGCACTGCACCGGTGGGATTTGCAGGAGAGTTCACTATAAAGGCCCTGGTTGCGGGACCTATATATTCAGTCAGTTTCTGCGGACTGAGGGTCAGGTCTTCCTCAAGGGGAACAGGTACTGCCTTTGCACCCATTATTGTCGTAAGTGTTTTATAAGAAACAAAACCGGGATCCGGAATTAGAACCTCATCACCGGGTTCAACAAGGCATGCCAGTGCAATTTCCAGAGCTTCTGACGCACCGGATGTTACAATGATTTCAGAAGGAGAAAACTCAAGGTCATTTTCATTTTTAAATTTTTCACATAGAGCAGTTCTCAGCTCAGGTATTCCTGGACCGGGAGTATAACCTGTAAAACCTTCTCTGATAGCAGAGATCGCAGCTTCCTTTATATGAGAAGGCGTATCAAAATCCGGCTGTCCAAGACCAAGATTTATAGCACCGGGACCAGCCGATTCAAACATTTTTCTGATTCCCGATATATCAATATCCTCCACCCTTCGGGCAAATCTTTTACCAGTCATGTCAACCAATCCCTTGAGAAGATTTCCATTACTCCAGTGTCGTGTGCCGTAATTTCAGATCAGCTTCCGAAACGCCCATAATTGCAATAAGTTCTGCAATTACAGCATCCAGAAAAACCATTGAAGATATCTCAAAGGATGTACCAAGTGGGGTGAGGTTCCTGTAATCTCCACGCATATGACGTTCCAGATATCCTCCGCCATTATCCTTGATCCGTCCGGGGATCACCACTGCTGTATCTGCCATATCTCCAAGTGTTGACTCTTTATTGGAGGTAACAGAAATCAATGTGGAACCAATCTCTGTTGCAATCCTTCCAAGATCAACTATTGAACGGGTCTCACCTGAGCCTGATATTCCAATAACAACGTCTTCCTTTTTAACTGCAGGAGTGGTAGTCTCACCAACAACATATACATTAAAGCCAAGATGCATAAGTCTCATTGCAAATGCCCGGCCTACAAGGCCTGAGCGACCCGCCCCCATTACAAAAATACTCTCTGCTGCAAATATGTT
>SKZM01000040.1 GCA_007127385.1 Methanosalsum sp. | reverse complement strand
TCTGATAATCCATCAAGCTCACTTGTCGGATATTCTATGCTTTTTTCTTCCAGATACCCTGGACTTACTACCTTCACATCTTTTTCATTGATCAGTCCCCGGGCACCTTTGCCAGGTAATGCTTCAAAGCTGTCCAGAGGATATGTCTGGTCTACAGAGGACAATATACCCCTTGCAAGAGGATGTTCTGAACTTGATTCAACAGAAGCTGCATATTTCAGGATCTCTTTTTTATCCATATCAGAGAAACTGATAGTATCGGTAACTCCAAACTTGCCTTCTGTAAGAGTGCCTGTCTTGTCAAATATTATGGAATCAATGTTACGTATACTTTCAAATGCTACCCTGTCTCTTACAAGCAACCCGTTCTTTGCTCCAATCGATGCTGAGATTGCAACCACAAGGGGTATTGCAAGGCCCAGTGCATGCGGACAGGTGATCACCATTACAGTAACCGATCTTTCGATTGCAAATGCAAAATCCTGGCCCATGAAATATAACCATACAAGGAGAGTGACACTGCCACCTATTAATGCTATAAATGTTAACCACCTGGCTGCCCTGTTTGCCAGGTCCTGGGTTCTTGATTTACTTTCCTGGGCTTCTCTTACAAGTTCCACCAGCTGGGAGATAAACGAATCCTTTCCCGTCTTCTTTACTTCTACCTTGAGCGCTCCATCCCCGTTTATTGACCCCCCGATCACTTCCTGACCATCTGATCTTGGTACCGGCTCCGACTCACCTGTGATCATTGCTTCATTAACATAAGAGGTACCATCAACAACAACTCCATCAGCAGGAATTTTTTCTCCAGGCTTTATCAGTACTGTGTCACCTACCTGAAGGGAAGTCACAGGTACATCCTGAACACTGTCGCCATCTTCTATTTTGTGAGCAGTGGATGGCATAAGCCGCACAATCTCTTCCATGGATCTGGAAGCACCCATAACGGATTTCATCTCTATCCAGTGTCCAAGCAGCATGATATCAATAAGAGTTGCCAGTTCCCAGAAGAGAAGTTTACCTTCAAGACCAAAGACAACTGCACTGCTGTAGAAGAAAGCAACACTTATTGCAACTGCAATAAGTGTCATCATACCTGGTTCCCTTTGTTTGAGTTCCCGGATTATCCCTGAAAGGAAAGGGTATCCTCCGTAGAAATAGATCAGGGCAGAAAGAAGAAAGAGCACATAAAGATCACCAGTAAAACGAAACTCTATTCCCAGGAATTCCTGTATCATGGGAGATAACAGAAGGATAGGTATGGTGAGGATAACAGATACTATAAATCTTTTTTTAAAATCTTCCAGCATCATTTCGTGATGGTTCTGGGAAGAATGGGAGCTGTGTGTATCGGTTTGGTTATTATGATCAGTTATATTTTCATTATCATGATTCCGTTTTTCTTCATGGAGATCGTGTTCTTTGTTCATATAAGAACATCCTATTTTCTATTAAATATAATCTTTGAGTGTCAGCTGTCCTGCAGTATTTTGAAGATCATCCACCCTTACACCCACTCTCCTTAATTCAAGGCTGGTATCTTCAAGAAAGTCCTTTGCCATCTGTCCTATATTCCTGCGTAGAATTTCCTGGTCAGTAATTGCATGGTTGAGGATTTTACTTCTGGTATGCATTTTAAGGTCAGATGTTATACCAATAAAAACTATCTGTTTAAAGGATACACCAGCTTCTGTTACTCTGCTGATCACATCATCGGCCAGTCTGTCCAGCAGGAACGTTATTTCTGTAAAATCTCTGGTATTTTCCGGCAGAGTTGCGATCCTGCTGATCTGATTTGAATCACCCCTTTCCTGGACCATGGAATCATCCAGACCCATTGCTGCTCTCTTTAACCACACTCCCTTTTTCTTTCCAAAAATTTCTATCAGCCTGATCTGATCATATTCTGCCAGCTGTCCAATGGTTCTGACACCTATCTGAGCAAGTCTGGATTCAGTAACCTTTCCTATCCCCCATAGCTTCTTTACATCCAGAGGTTCCAGAAAAGCCATTGATTTTTCAGGAGTTATGACAGTGATGCCATCTGGTTTTTTGTATGAAGAGGCCATCTTTGCTATAAGTTTATTTGGTCCAATACCAATAGAACAGGTAAGGTTCTCCTCGGATTTTATCCTCTGCTTTATCTTTATTCCTGTCTCAAGGGCCTTATCAAAATCACCATTGAATGATCTGGTTATATCCAGGAAGGCTTCATCGACACTGATCTGTTCGAAATGTTGTGCACTATCTGCAAATGGTCTCAAAATATTCATAATATTATCAGATACCATGGTGTAATATTCCTTCCTCACAGGAAGAAATACAGCCTCATTATCGATCTTTTTTGCCTGAGTACATGGCATTCCTGCACGTATGCCTCTCTCACGGGCTAGATAGTTGCATGTGCTCACAGCCCCGCTCATCTCAGTTCGGCCTGAGTACATGCATATAACCACAGGTCTGCCCTGAATTGATGGATCATCCCTCTGCTCTATAGCTGCATAAAAATAATCCATGTCAATATGGACAACTATTCGAGACATGTTTCGTGTTCAGTTTTACACATCAAAGTCTGCCAGAGGAGTGCTCAGATATCGTTCACCGGTATCAGGAAGTACGACAACTATCATCCTGTCTTTGTTTTCAGGTCTTCTGGCAACCTGGAGTGCTGCACACAGAGCTGCTCCTGATGATATTCCTGCCAGAATTCCTTCCATTCTTGCCAGTTCCCTGGTGGTTTCAAAGGCCTGGTCATTATCTATCTGGATGATCTCATCAATGAGATCTGTATTGAGTATCTGAGGAATGAATCCTGCTCCAATACCCTGTATCTTATGAGGGCCTGGTTTCCCGCCAGATAGTACAGGTGAATCCTTTGGTTCTACAGCAATTGCCCTGAATTCAGGCTTTTTACCTTTTATAGTCTCTGCAACACCTGTAATGGTTCCACCGGTTCCTACACCTGCAACAAGTATGTCCACCTGACCATTGGTATCATCCCAGATCTCTTCACCTGTTTTCAGGTGGTGTGCCAGAGGATTGGCAGGATTGTTGAATTGCTGTGGAACAAAAGATTTTGGATATTCCTGGGCCAGCTCTTCTGCTTTTTCAATAGCACCTTTCATTCCTGCAGCACCCGGCGTGAGGACAATTTCAGTACCAAACATCTTTATTATTTTGCGCCTTTCAATGCTCATTGTTTCCGGCATGGTAAGTATCAGCCGGTATCCCCGGGCAGCGCACACAAAAGCAAGGCCAATACCGGTATTACCCGAGGTAGGCTCAATTATGACCGTATCACTATCTATAAGATTGTTTTTTTCAGCTTCCTGGATCATCTTCAGGGCAATTCTGTCTTTAACTGAGCTTAGAGGATTGAATGATTCCAGTTTGGCAATTACCTGGGCATGGCATCCCTGTGTTATTTTGTTGAGTCTGACAAGAGGCGTGTTTCCTACAGTATCTGTAATATCATCATATATTTTCT
>SKZM01000161.1 GCA_007127385.1 Methanosalsum sp. | reverse complement strand
GAATCATAAATGACCCATCTGAATTAGTTCCACTGCTCAGGATATTTGGTTCCAGAACAAATAAAAGTGTATTTGATGTACTGTCCACCAGGTGGATGACAAAAAAAGAAATGGACGAATATCTTGGAAAGGATTCGAGCAACAGTATATTGTTATTGAAAAAAAGCGGACTTGTTGAAAGTCAGTGGAAGATTCCAGAACCGGGTAAAAAACCTTCTATGGAATATCATACATCATATTCAAAAGTTCAGACAAACTTTCAGTGCTCTTTTGAAGATTTAAGCGACATTATCATGTTAGCTTTTAAACCTTATGATGAGGTTTGTGATGCAATAGAAGAACTTGAAAGATTGGTCAAAGAAGGAAATCAATCGATGAGCAGTCTTACTCGAATACTTAACAAAAGTCCACTGTATATACGTGCTGTTGCCCGTCGTTCACAAAATATATCGGTAATGGGTCAAAGACTTAAAATAAGTGAGGAAATCGAATGATAAAGCTCTTGCACAGCAAGAGTGGAATTACAAAGTTCCAGATCCTGATAGAAATCGCTGCTCATCAGCCAAATGTCCGACAGAAAGAAATCGCTGAAAAAATTGGAATCACTCCTCAGGCTGTATCTGAATATATCAAAGAGCTGGTAAATGAAGGATTTATTGAATCGAAAGGTAGGGTTAAATACAGGATCACAAAAACCGGTGTTGAATGGGTTCTGGAAAACGCAGCTGAAATGAAAAAATATGCCCAGTTTGTGATGGGAGATATTATCAGTCATGTATCTACATGGACAGCTATTGCCGAAAATGATCTCTCTAAGGGAGAACCGGTATATCTGAACATGCAAAATGGACTTCTCTATGTTAGCCCGGATGGAGACACAGACGCTAGAGGGATCACAATTTCTGATGCTAAAGCAGGTGAAGATGTTGGAGTAACAGAACTGGTAGGCCTTATTAATCTTGAAACTGCAAGTATCTCTATATGTAAAGTTCCGCGTGTTGAAAGAGGCGGTTCAAGAAATACGGATCTCAAAAGACTCAAAATGTTGTCTGAATCAAAACCTTACATTGCTTCTGTAGGAGTGGAAGCATTAATATCCCTTAAAAAAATCGGCATCAAGCCTGATGTGATGTTTGGAGCTCGTGAAGCCATTGTAGAAGCAGCCTATCATGGGCTTTCTTCAATTGTTGTATCGATTGATGAGGAAGTTCCAGCTATTTTAAGTCGTCTGGAATCTGAAAATCTGGAATATGAACTCGTTGATTTAACTCTGCAATGAGGATGATTGACCATGAAAATTATGGTGATATCTGACACACATATCAAGACAGATCAGTTGGTTCCACAGTTTCTCATGGATATCGACAAATATGATGCCATTGTCCATGCCGGGGATTTTACGTCTTTTGAATTCTATAATCTGCTGGAATCAACAGGTAAGCTCAAAGCAGTCCATGGTAATGCAGATGAACAAAAGATTAAAGATCTGCTTCCGGAAAGATTAATCTTTGAAGCTGATGGCGTGAAAATCGGAATAGTTCATGAGGGAGCCCTATCAATTAATGACACAACAGCTCTTAGATATCTTGCACTTGAAATGGAAGTGGATATACTGATTTTTGGACATTTTCATCGTCCTCTCATCGAAGAAAGTGACATTATCCTTATATGTCCCGGATCTCCAACAGCTCCAAGAATGGCAGATCCTTCATTTGTAGAGATAAATATTGATGACGGATACGTTTCAATCAATATACTGCAAGCTGAAGGTCACTGTTGTAATTATCTTGAATTCTTGAAAAAACTGGATTCTACTGAAAAATAGATTTATTGTGATTCTAACAGAAAAGTTCAGGTTCTGTTCTCAATTGTCTCTATTTTAAACATAACACCCATTCCCTCAAGGCTAAGGTGAACTTTATCTCCAAACTCCAGAATTTCATTCAAATCCACATTATCGTCCCAGTCATATACATAATCATAAGATCCCTGCATTGGCTGGAATCCAAGGGACATAAGAGCTCGATTTACCTCTGATGGTCTGGTTCCATCACTACTGAACCATACTAAGAGATATGTTTTCATCATAATCACCTTATAATAAGTAGGAAACTAATGTTTATGTCACTTGTGGTCAGCTGGGTTGACCAGAAATCTCTTAATTATCTACTATTAGATGTAAAAAAAGATGCACCCTCCGGCAGGGTGCAGGCAGAATTAACAAATTTACTCTCTAGACCATTAAGAAAGCAATTACTGACCTTCTTAAATAAATAGATAGTAAGTGTTCATAAAGAATCTTCCTTAAGAGACCTTAAAGCTTTCAATACCATTTCAGCATAATTTTTTTTACTGGTATTGTAGTGTTCTATTGCTTTAATTATATTATTCTGGGTTCCTTCAAGAGCATCTATTCTGTCAAGAGTATTTCTGGCTGCATCCAGTACCCACATATCCCTTGTATCAGCATCAACAACGTTTATTGACTCGGGTCTTACTGATGTAAGGATATCTCCTTCTGCAGTAGTAAAAGTACTGGGTTTACCTACAACAGCTACAAAAGCAGGAGTTTCACATTCTGATAGCATCTGAGCTGCTTCTGGCTGATATTGTCCTGCATAGACAAGGAAAGAACCTGTGGGGTCTGAAACTCTTCCTCTCCAGTATTCAGAATCGGTTCCAATATCTTCGGTCTCCGTAAGAGTTCCAATAATAAAGAGACGGTTTACTTTTGCTCCAGTCGGTGTTAAGAGATATTGAGGAGCATAAAGATCATTCTCATCTTTGAAGCTTAGGTTGGAATCCCTGAATTCCTGGGCAAAAACCCTCTGAGCAACTTCTCTTACATATCCTTTCATCTTATACCACCGCCTCTGCTCTTGCAATCAATTCATCAATCACTCCTATATCAGGTTCCGATCCCCTTGTGATCTCATCTACCAGAATATATCGATCCATCTTTGAACCTGATATTAAATAATAGCGGCCATTCAGGTTACCTTTAATGTGCTCCATGACAACTCCCTGATCAAGAGCATCAGCAGCCATTGCAATGGCATTATCAAGTGTAATATCTGCAAGCTGTTCTGTAAGTTTACGTCCGATGATAGCTTCCTGTACTGTAGACCCGTTATCAAAAACTGCTTTGATTCTGAGGTCATAGACACCCTCAACTTTTCCATGCTCTGTACATGCTCCTTTTGTAAGGGCCCTATTACATTCAGGACATCTTTTGATCAGGCCAGAGCCTACCTGTATATCAACCATCGCACCTGTAAACGTAACTGTGGAAGTTCCGATCTCAATTTCATCATCAATCTCTTCTATAGAACTTGTACGATTGAGATTTATCTGAAACTTATCGTTCCATTCATTCACAACAACATTCTTGAACAGGTAGCTTTTTTCCTCTTCAACATCAGGAAGATCTGCGTTTTTCCACTTTGTGAATTTGATCACGCCTGTTTTATCACCTATCAGTCCAACCTGAGAAATTGATTCATGCGAATTTTC
>SKZM01000107.1 GCA_007127385.1 Methanosalsum sp. | reverse complement strand
TTTTACATATGATTTCAATCTCTCAATTGCTTCCTTTTGTCCGACCACATCATCCAGTTTCATTGGCCTGTACTTTTCAATCCATATCTCTTCCTTTATAGATAGCCCTCCACAAACTCCCGAAATAAACCAAATATTAACTATAAGTCCAATTATTTTGATAATATTAGATGATTTATATATCTCAGAGAATATTTTAATCTTTATGGAAATCTAATACTTCAACAAATAAATATTTGCAGGTTTGCCTGCAAATTGTAGAGCAGAAAATGTCAGGCTCATTTAATCATTATTTCTGTACACCATAGGTATTGCGATAAGCAATATTGCCTATTACAGGTATCTTGAACTTATCTCCCCTGTAGGCCTTAAAGGCCATAACCAGCAGTAATAGCATAGAAGCAAAGCCCATTATTTCTGCAATCAGCCATCCTGCAAATGGGATCCATGCAAGAACAAATATCAGTAATGATAAGGGGAGAAATAACAGAAAAGACTGCAAAGCATGGAATCTAACAAACAGATTATTCCTTTCGATCAGCATAAAAAGTATACCTGTTATCCAGAAGCCAATGTATGTCAGAACTCCTACCACATTCTCATTAAGTCCAATTACGGTTTTGTATCTCATCTGAAGCTCCCTCATTCACGAAATTCTATAGTGTCCTGCGGACATTTTTCAATACATAGGCCACATGCAGTACATTTTTCCTGGTCGATCTCTGCAAGAAAATCTGTAACTGTTATAGCGTCCTCAGGACAAACTTTCACACATAGTTTACAACCAATACAGCCTTTGGAACACAGGGATTTTACAACTTTTCCTTTATCATGAGAACGACATCTTACGTGCACATTCTCAGATAGTGGGCCAAGTGAAAATATGTCATTTGGACATGAAGCTACACATAGGCCACAGCTTGTGCAGAGGTTGAAATTAATCTTTGGAAGACGATCCTCACCGATTGTTATTGCACCAAATGGACATGCGCGAACACATGTGCCCCTGCCCATACATCCGTAATTACACTGCTTTTCGCCTTCTGAAAGCATCATAACTGCTTTACAGTCCTCTATTCCCACATAGTCAAACCTGTCTACACAATCAACTCCACCTTTGCAGTGAACAACTGGATAGTCAGGTTCAGTTTCGCCTCCTACGTCCTGACCCAGAATTCCTCCCAGTTTCTGCTCAACTTCAAATCCTCCAAGAGGACATCCTGCAATTGGTGCACTCTCCTCAACAACCTTTTCTGCAAATTCTCCGCATCCAGCATAGCCACATGCACCACAGTTTGCACCAGGAAGAACATCCATAACCTCGTCAACAAGTGGATTGGTCTCTACCTTAAATACACGGGAAGCCATAACAAGTATGACACCAATCACCACAGCAAGGCCTCCCAGTGCAGCAATTGATTGAATTATTATTGTCGTTGTACTCATATCAGTGCTCCATATCAGTATCTGCAAGGCTATTTAAAGTTTTCGGGATAAATAATGACAGGTTTGATTTCATAAAGGAATCACCTCAAAGTAGTTGACAAAAGCCATGGATAACATTGTTGCAGCAAAGAAGGCATATGGAACTCCTTTAACTGATGAAGGAATGTTTACAAGACTGGAGCGCTCCCTTACAGCAGACATCAGTATCATGACTATTCCAAAACCAATTCCCGCTGCTACGCCAAATACTATACCCTCTACGAAAGTGAAATCCTGTATTCTATTTAACAGAACCAATCCCAGCACAGCACAGTTACTGGCAATTAAAGGAAGATAAATTCCCAGTGATTTGTATAATGGAGGAAGATGTTTTCTAATTATGTATTCAACCAGTTGAACCAATGAAGCAATCACAACAATAAATGCAATCAGTTCGAGAAATCCAAGATTGAAAGGTATCAGAAGAAATGAAGCAACTGCAAATGTCACTGCAGAGGCTATGGTCATCACAAATATTACAGCTGCAGACATTCCCACTGCACTTCGGGTCTCTTTGGTCACACCTAAAAAGGGGCATAGACCCAGGAATTGAATTAAAATGAAATTTTCTATAAATACACCATTAAGAAATATTGTAAACAATGAATTTTCTGGCATTTTATCCACCTCTTTCAAGTAACTTGGCTCTTCGATAGTTCACCAATGCCATAAGTACAGCTATTGTGAAAAATGCTCCAGGGGGCATTATCATAAATGTTGAAGCCTCTATTGGCATCTGAATCAGCGTTAAACCAAACAGAACAATCTCACCAGTTCCAAAAAGTTCTCTGATGCCTCCTATTGCAGCAAGAACTAGCAGGAAACCTGTACCTATTCCCAGTCCGTCTGCAACTGAAAAGGAAACTGGGTTTTTACTTGCATATGCCTCTGCCCTTCCTATGATCATACAGTTAACCACAATCAAAGGAACAAAGACTCCAAGGGCAGTATGAAGAGCAGGTGTAAATGCTTCCATTACCATTCCAATAATTGAAACAAATGTTGCAATTACAAGTATAAATATGGGAACCCTTATTGTAGGTGGAATATGGTGTTTGAGCGATGAAATAATTATATTTGCACATAACAATACAAACATACTTGCTGCAGCCATACCTATACCATTTTCCATTGACGTGGTAACTGCCAGTGTAGGACACAGCCCCAGAAGAAGGGCAAATACCGGATTGTCCTTTGTAACTCCGCGAAGAAACTCACTCCACAAATTCATAATATTCATCACCTATGAAAATTACATTGTTTCCTTAATTTCATCAATTTTTAAGTTCAAGGCTTCTACAACTGCTCTGGATGATACTGTTGCACCCGTAATTGCATCAACTTCACCAGTGTCACGGGTCAGTTCCAGATTATCCACCTCAAGACCTTCAAATTGTCGTAGAAATTCATCATCTTTTATCCTATCACCAAGACCCGGAGTCTCACTCTGGGATATTATCTTTACCTTTATAAGCTCATTTAGCTCCGGATCTATACCTGCCGCTACCTCAATAATACCTGCATATCCCATTCTAGTTCCAAAAAAGGCATATCCGATCAGATTTCCATCCTCATCAAGGGCTCTGTAATATAATACTTCCCTTTCATCATTTACAGGATCGCCTTCAACAGGTTCAAACTCATATGCCTGAGGAACAACATCTTCAAGAGCCTCAACCCTGGCCTGTTCTCTATTCAGTTCAATCTGCATCTGGGTTGGCACATATACAAGTGCCAATACTGCAGCCGCTACAGTTGCCAGTAGCACAAGTTTACCAACTATTATAAAAGCTTCTCTGCTTGAATCATTCATCTGATGTTGACCCCCGACGAGTTATTTTCTGTTTTAGTGAATTGTAAATATTTTCGATAAAAGAGGGGGATCCATATTCTTTTGGAAATGTACTTTTATCAACAAATGCAGTTACGCAGTTTGCAAGGAATATTCCGTAGATAGTTGCATATGCATAATTTACTGAGAAATATCCATAAATGAATGTCAGTAAACCGCAAAGAATTCCATAGTACAGACGACCATCTTTTGT
>SKZM01000065.1 GCA_007127385.1 Methanosalsum sp. | reverse complement strand
AATCCTGGTAGTATATACTATTTCAGCTTCACGAATTTTTTTAGAGATTATTGAGATCAGTTCACGATCTTCAGAGATCTGCATTAAAATATTTTCCTCTACCCAGATTTTAACTATAAATTCATGTCCGCCTGGTTTAACTTCTACAAAGTATCTTTTTGATCCAAGATCACTGAAAAAGTCATTGAATTCTTTTTTTAGATGATTCTTTATTACGATAGACTGTTTCATATGATCACATTTCAATGATAGTTTATTTACTCAATCTCCATTCAATACATTCTGAGACTTTCAGGGATTTGGTAAAAAAAGAAAAGATTGATAGGTGGATTATCTACCCAGTCTTTCTTCTGTTTCTGAAATCTTTACCAAAATCTTCAATACAGAATCCGGATTAAGAGAAATAGATTCTATCCCCTCTTCAACCAGAAACTCTGCAAATTCAGGGTAGTTGCTGGGAGCTTCTCCACATAATCCACTGTACCGGTCATTTCTTTTTGCACCCCGTACGGCCATTGAAACCATTTTCATGACACCTGGATCCCTTTCATCAAAATCTGGAGCAAGGATCTCTGAATCTCTATCCACACCAAGTGTGAGCTGTGTCAGGTCGTTTGATCCTATGGAAAAACCATCAAATATCTTGCTGAATTCATCAATTAATAATACATTTGTTGGAATTTCACACATTACATATATCTGAAGTCCGTCTTCCCCTTTTTTGAGGCCATGCTTTTCCATCTCTTTGAGAACTTTTTTCCCTTCCTCTACCTTTCTGCAGAAAGGAATCATGAGCACTATATTTTTAAGTCCCATTACATCTCTTGCATATTTCATGGCTTTACATTCAAGAGCAAAACCATCTCTGTACCTTTCACTGTAGTATCGGGAAGCTCCTCTAAAACCAAGCATTGGATTGCTCTCTTTAACATCTTCGAAATATTTTCCCCCAATAAGTGAGGCATATTCATTAGACTTGAAATCACTTAGACGAACCACAACGGGTTTAGGATAAAAAGCAGCTGCTATTGTTCCAACACCCTCGGCAAGCTTTTCTATAAAAAAATGTTCCTTACTGCTATAACCGTATGTCAGTTTTTCAATCGTGTCCAATGTTTCATCATCTTCGATCTTTTCAGGATAAACAAGGGCCATTGGATGCACTTTTATTGTACTTGAGATCATAAATTCAAGCCTGGTAAGCCCAACACCATCATTTGGTATCCTGGCATTACCAAATACGGTTTCAGGATTTGCTATATTCATCATTATTTTTGTTTTTGGCTTTTTTATGTCTTTCAGGCTTTGTTTATCTACCTTATAAGATAATTTCCCTTCATAAACATAACCAGTTTCACCCTGAGCACAGCTTACAGTGACTTCCTGTCCATTCTGAACTTTTTCAGTAACATCACCTGTACCAACAATTGCAGGAATACCAAGTTCGCGACTGACAATAGCTGCATGTGATGTTCTCCCGCCTTTGTTAGTTATAATAGCAGACGCTGTTTTCATTACCGGTTCCCAGTCTGGGGTTGTTGTATCCGCTAGTAAAATCTCTCCTTGCTTAAATGAAGATAACTTTGACACATCTTTGATTATATGTGCCTTACCTGAGCTTATTTTTTCCCCTATGCTCCTTCCCTTTGCCAGAACATCTGATTTTTCTTCAAGGCTGTATTTTTCAAGTACATCAATATCTTTCTGAGATTGTACGGTTTCAGGGCGTGCCTGAACTATGAACAGATCACCGGTAATTCCATCCTTGGCCCATTCAATATCCATCGGCTGTGATTTTCCAGTCTTGTTAGAGTAGTGATCTTCGATGGTTATTGCATAATCAGCCAGTTTCAGGATTTCATCATCATTAATGCAGAATACCTGCCTATCAGTATCAGGTACTTCCACATTTCGAGTTACTATTTTAGATTCTCCTTTACCATAAACCATTTTTATTGATTTTTTCCCGAGGTTTTTCTTGATAATAGGCCTATATCCATCTTTAAATGTTGGTTTGAATACATAGAATTCATCAGGATCTACCTGGCCCTGGACCACATTTTCTCCCAGACCATATGCACCTGTAATAAAAACCACATCCCTGAATCCGCTTTCTGTATCCAGTGTAAAAATAACTCCTGCAGATGCAAGATCGGATCGTACCATTTTCATAACACCAATAGACAGAGCCACGTCAAAATGATCAAAGTCATTGTTTACTCTATAGGATATCGCTCTGTCTGTGAAAAGGGATGCAAGACACTTGCTGCATGCTTCTTTTAATGCATGGTATCCCTTTATGTTCAGATACGACTCCTGCTGGCCTGCAAATGAAGCTGTGGGCAGGTCTTCAGCTGTTGCAGAACTTCTTACAGCCACATCAGTATCAGGCCCATATTGATCACATAGTTGATCATAGGCAGCTTTGATATCTTCCCATAGATCATCCGGGATTCCTGCATCAAGTATCAGAGACCTTGCTTTCTGTCCTTTTTTTTCAAGGTCTGATACATCCGAAGTATCAAGACCTTCAAGAGTCTCTCTTAGCTTATCAAGAATATCTCCGGATTCCAGGACATGCCAGTATGCATCTGAAGTAACAGCAAATCCATTTGGAATCTTAATTCCTTTATCAGCTAGTTCACGGTACATCTCGCCAATTGAGGCATTTTTTCCCCCTACCAGAGGAATATCCTCAATGGTAATCTCCTTTTGCCATCTGATATATTTTGTTTGAGGCATTGATATCTCCCAACCACAATAACTTTTGTAAGAATCGCATTTATTGATCGCTATAATATAAAAGGACTTCAATATTTAAAATATCATCTGAAAAACAGATTCCGAGTGTTTTGTGTGATATAAATCAATTTTTTATGCACATTCGGAGTGATGTAACTGAGATAAGAAATTATGTTTCCATAATTATTATATTTATCCTCATATTATATTTTTCATTAACTGTAAGTTATGCAATTTAAAATCAATAATTTTGTTCAGGTGGTCACAAATAAAACGGACCATTCTATCATTTTCGTGTGGGTATGGGGGTATATTTATTGATACTGGAACAATCAGAGATAAAAAATATAGCGGATATCTGTATGCAGTATTTCCTATTCGATTGGAAGCATGATAGTGATCCGGTTGCTGCATATTCAATGGATGATAAACATGCTGAGAGTTGTTCACAGAAGATTTATCGCAATATAATCAAAAATAAAATGATAGCCAGAGCTTTGCTAAAAAAAGAAAAGGATATTCGGCATATAGGTGCAAATGTTACTGTGGAATACAGTGGAGATATGTGTGATGTGACCTGCTATCTGTCTGTGGCTGAAGGAGACACATATGCAGAAGTAATAGCTACAGGAGTTTACAGGCTTGATCTTGAAAATTCAGATCAAAAATTTCAACTGCGTGAACTAAAAGTTTTTCCTGGAAAAAAATAAGATATTTAAAATTCAGCGCCCTCATTTTTTCTTTCTAATTTTGGTTTCCATGAGATCTTCTGCTATTTGAACCCGACCCTGAAAGTGCTGCCTGAGAATTTCCAGACTTT
>SKZM01000139.1 GCA_007127385.1 Methanosalsum sp. | reverse complement strand
ATATAACTCATATGACTATAAGATTTGATGGACCTGATGCCCATGTGTCAATTAATTACAACCTTGATCTATTCTCAAATATCTATGTTTTTATGCTGGGCAGTCGTAATCTTGAAAAGACCTTTGAACTCGTATTTTCAGATTTTGAATCTCTGGAGATATTGGAAATCGGACGCAACCATGCATCTATCAAGCTTATGAATGTTTCAAGAGAAACTGATGATTATTACCTGCATGACTACCGAGAGCTTGGATCTACAATTGATACCCTTACAATTGTGTATCCGGGAGGTTCCGATCGAGTTACAAGGAATGTTAACTCAACGCCAAATATTTTCTATGTAAGGAACTGAGTAAAAGAAAATTATTACTATATGCAGAATTATAATTCTGGATATATGATGAGCAATAACCTGCTGAAGTGTCTCAAATGTCGGACCGGGTATGATAATGATTTTCGCCTAAGCTGCGATAACGATGATTCTTTTTTGCGTATGGAATATCCAGAAAGGATCAATCTTAGACAAGTAAAAGGTATAGGTAAATTTACTGACTGGCTGCCCATAAATGAAGTATTGACAACAACAGCAGGACCTGTGACATATAAGAGTGAACACCTTGCTGAAGAACTTGGCCTTACCAATCTGTACATCAGCTTCAGTGGCTACTGGCCGGAAAGGGATGCCAGTATCAAAACATGCAGTTTCAAGGAGCTTGAAGCTCATCCTACAATGCAGAGACTAAAAGAATCTGGTCATAAGGCAATTGTCCTTGCATCGGTTGGAAATACTGCCAGGGCATTTGCTTATGTTTCAGCACTGACAGGTATGGATGTATATATTGTGGTTCCTGAATTCGGTTTGGACAAACTATGGATTCCCACAGACATAACTGATTCCATACATCTAATCACAATGGATAAAGGCAATGACTATACAGATGCCATTAACCTGTCCCAGCGCATTGCAGGTCTGGAAGGAATAATGCCAGAAGGTGGTGCAAGGAATGTGGCACGAAGGGATGGAATGGCTACTGTTATGCTTGATGCTGCATTTACAATAAAAAGAATTCCTGATCATTATTTCCAGGCTGTTGGAAGTGGTACAGGTGCGATTGCTGCCTGGGAAGCATCCATACGTCTTAGAAATGATGGAAGGTTTTCAGATAATATGCCAAAACTGCAGCTGGCCCAGAATCGTCCATTCATACCTATGGTCAATGCATGGAATGAGAGACGCCGTGAAATAATTCCTGATTTGGATATGCCGGATGCAAAATCACGGATAGAAAAGATTTATGCCGATGTACTGTCAAACCGGACTCCTGCATATTCTGTGACAGGAGGATTGTTTGATTGTTTGAGTGAGTCGAGTGGAATAATGTATGCAATATCCAATTCAGAAGCTAAAAATGCACAAAAACGATTTGAATCACTTGAAGGGGTTGATATACTTCCTCCGTCAGCAGTTGGTGTGGCATCGCTGATAAAGGCAGTGGAGATGCACAATGTCAGCAGGGATGATATAATCTTGCTAAATATTGCGGGAGGAGGAGAGAAAAGGCTGAAGAATGATTTTTCTGTATCAACAATAAAGCCTGCAGCTTCTGCTCGAGATTCAGATATTGATCTGAATGAGATAATGGATACTGACAGCTATAATCTCTGATCGTCCTTAAACCGGGTGAATATCTATGCAATCTCCGGAAGAAATATTTGAAGACATAATGCACAGAAGTGGAATTGATCTTGTAGTATCTCTTCCGTGTGACAGACTGAAGAACTTAATTCCAATGATAGATAATAAATTCTATCATATTCCGGTTACCCGGGAAGAGAGCGGGGTAGGCATCTGTGCAGGGGCATACATGGCAGGAAGCATGCCAATGGCTGTTATCCAGAGTACAGGCCTTGGTAATATGATCAATGCTCTGGAATCATTAAATATTTCATGTCAGATCCCGCTTCCCATACTTGCCAGCTGGAGAGGTGTCTATAAAGAAAAGATCGAAGCACAGAAACCTCTGGGGGAGCATCTTCCTTCTATCCTTGAAGGCGCAGGAATACCTTATACAATTATTGATCGGACTGAAAAGATACACCTGCTGGAAACATGCATAGAAGAATCTTTTAAAACTCATCGTCCTCATGTGATTCTGGTATCTCCAATTGTCTGGGAGGGATCAATCTGTTCTGCCTGGGCTGAGGAAGGACAGGTACCTATGAACGGCAGATCATGTAATTTTCATTTTCGTGGATGTATAGATGAGCCACAGATGCTGCGCTATGATGCGATTAACACAATTGCACCGCATTTTGATGATGAAGCAGTTGTGTGCAATATTGGAATCCCATCAAAAGAGCTATACTCCATAAAGGATCGAGACCTTAATTATTATATGTTTGGTTCAATGGGACTTGTTTCTTCCATAGGTGCAGGAATTGCAATAAAATCAGATCGTAAGGTGGTTGTTCTGGATGGCGACGGAAGCCTTCTGATGAATCCCAATGCACTTCTTGAAGCTGCCCATATATCTGTGTCCAACCTGATTATAATTGCCCTGGACAATGGAGCCTATGGTTCAACAGGCTCACAGAAAACACTAACATCAAAAAAACTTGATCTTGAATTTCTAGCCAGAGCCTGTGGATTTGAAAATACTATAAAGGTACATACTTCAGAAGAACTTCTGGAAGCATATCAAAATATGAAAAAGTCCTCTCAAATGGGGTTTATACATGTTGTACTCAGGCCCGGCAATGCAAAGGTTGCAAACATTCCAATAAAACCTGCAGATGTCACACGCCGGTTTATGCGATCACTTAGCAACCGTTAACTTGTTTTTTAGTTCAGCTATACTCTCCCTTGACCCTACAACTGCAATCAGATCTCCAGGTTCCACAATTATTGACGGGTTGATCTGAGTTATGATCTTATCCTTCTTTTTAATACCTATTACTCTGCAATCAATAGCGTATTTATTTTCAATTTCACTTACAGGTCTGTTTTTTAGTGGAGATTGATTGTGTACCTGATGTTTTTCAATTTCTATGCCTTCATAGAGCATGATATCTTCACTTATGTTCTCACATACACGGTCAATACACAATGATGTCATTTTTGAAAGCATCTGACCTGCAATTATCGAAAGTGAAACCACATAATCAGCACCTGCTTTGTATATCTTATCAATGGATCTTACAGTATTAGCCCTTGCAATAATGGTTATATCCGGATTCAGGTTTCTGCATATCAATGTAGCAAATATAATATCAATATCGTCATTCAATGTGATTATTATGCTTGATGCGTTCAGTACGCCTGCAGCCTTTAGAATAGCTTCATCGGCTCCGTTTCCAATTATATACTTGAATCTTACTTTCTCGAAAACATCAGGGTTTCTGTCCACCACTACAAAATAGACGTTGTTATCTTCAAGAACTTTAATTATGTTTGTTCCCACATCCCCGTAACCCAGTACTATAAATTTGTCTTTTGAATTAATATTGTCCATATTCAGTTTCCTGTACTTGATAACAATTTATTTTCATTTTAAACAGTAAGCTTTTGCAGGTTAGATAACT
>SKZM01000084.1 GCA_007127385.1 Methanosalsum sp. | reverse complement strand
TATTTTATTTGTATATAGCAAAAGGTATAAATGCATTCAGATAGTTGATTAAAGTTACAGAGGTATTAATCTGGCAAACTATAGAAGTAATATGAGAAAAAGTAAAGGAAGTAGTGCTAAATCTTCAGACAAACCAGCCGTAACAAGAGTACGTGTTCCACGAAGGGACAAAAATGAGATATTGGCAACAGTATCTAACCTGATGGGTGCAGGTCGTGTGAGACTTCATTGTATGGATGGAACTTCCAGAATGGGACGAATACCCGGTTCAAAGAAGAAAAGAATGTGGGTACGTGAAGGTGATATAGTTATCGCAGCTCCCTGGGAAGTACAGGATTCAAAGGCAGATGTGGTGTGGAAATATACAAGACCACAGGTTGACTGGCTTGAGCGTAAAGGCTATCTTACTTCCTGATTGTGAAAAATTGTGAATGAAAATCTATAACCTCTAATTAGCAGGTAACATAATATTAGATGAGGAATATCTAATATTTATTTCTGACATTAATTGGTCATTACAGTGATTTTATTTTTTTGGACATTTCAATAAAGATGACAGGCCTTTATGATGTCTGCCTGAATGATTACATATTATTACATTTAATAACGAGCTATTAACTATCTTAGATGACATTTCAGTGGAAGCTCAATAATTTATTATTATGTCCTGATCAAAAACAGTTCTCATGTTTGAATTAAGTTCAGATTTTGCATGCTCAAGCTTTACTTCCAGATTTTCAAGATGTCTTCTCTCAGTATCCAGGTCTCTCTGTACTGATTCAAGCATGTTCCTTTTTCGGACTATATCCTTTTCAAGTGATTCTTTTTTATTATATACGCTCATCTGATCAAGCTTTTCCATTAATTGACTCAGGTGGAGATCATGCTTCTTTTTTTGCTCATATAATCTCTGAGGTTCAGAGGAATTTTTAAGCTTTTGAACCTGTTCAAGCGTCTTTTCTTTCTTTTTATCTTTTAAGCCAAGAGAATCATTTTCAATTCTTAGCAACACTTCATCATAAACTGGATTTAAATCAAGATTCATGGCACTGGAGGGATTCTCCATTATCATATCAAGCATTTTGCGTAACTGAGGAGATAACTTATGCATTTTGTTTTCATCCTGCTTTTTCATCCGGGATAATGCTTTGGATAATGGTGTAAACATTCTTTTAATTTCGGATTCCATATCATTGATCTGAATTCGGATATTCTGAATTTCATTTTCAATTTCTTTTGCTTTTGTATATTCCTGACTGTTTTTCAATCTATCAAATTGCAACTCTGTTTCTTCCATATCTTTGTTCAATGAGGAATACTTATCTTCTAATTTATGTATGTTATTTCTGGATGTATCTATTTCATCCCATAAATTGCGAATATTTTCTATATTTGCAAGTATGTCTTCTGAGGAATCCAGTTTATTTTTTGGTTCTTTTATTGTTTTAAAAAGGTCACTTAAAAGCTCATTTAACCTTTCGAGATCAGTGTCTATTTTTCGGTATTCTTCAGGATAAAGTGCTTTTGCATAGATCATGCTCTTTCGGGCATTATCCAGAAATGTATTCATATCAGATCTGGAATTTACATAAAAGTCATATGATCCCTTAAGAGAAAAATCATCCGGGACCGAAATCTTTTCAATAAGCATATCCAGATTATCTATTATATTGTCCCGGTTTGAATCTCCCACCTTTTCCATTCTTTTATCTGCAGTTTCAACAGGTTCTGCTTCCATCAGGAATTCTTTATCATGTTTGAGTTCTTCAAGTACATCATTTACTTCTTTATATGTATCCTGTATCGAAAGTCTGAGCTCATCAACTTCCTTCTCAGATTCATTTTTGATCCATTCCGGAATCTTTTCAAATTCCAGATATAGTGTTTCAGGCTCTTCTTTTTTCCTGCCAAATATCTTTTCAAGGAACTTCATTATATTCAACAGAAAAAGAAAGGCGGTGCATTTTTAAAAAGGTTTTGGATACTATTCAAATTATATTTACTAATAAGCAATTCTTACTAGACAAGCTTGCTATCGTCTTTAGCTATTTAAGGTGAAGTATTAGTTTTATCAGGGAAAAACGTTAATGGAACCGATAATGGAATGGCTTGTATCCACAAAAAAGTCAAATTTTAGAGTAATTGTTTATTACTTGAATTCAATTAAAATAGACCGATAAGTTAGCGATTTTATAATATATATAAGTATGTGTAACGTAAACATATTTTTTTCAATGTATGATGTTGTCATATTTAAGTTATGATAATTTATCATGAAAAAATTAAATGCAGGCGGATAGAATGAAAACCTTTAAAAGTTAATACACCAATGTTCATCATAAGCTTATCAGGAGGAACTTCAGAGGGAAATACAAATGCGCAGTTGGGTACTGTAGCACATGTCCCACACACTGAACAAATTCTTGACTCTGAAAATTAAACAACCTCTGATGAGTGATTTAACGGATAAATATAGGAGGAAAGTAAACTTGTCTGAAAAAATAGACATTTATGACGACAGAGGTAAGCTGTTAGAGAGCGGCGTTGACCTTGTAGAAATTGCTCCAACAAGAAACAAAGCAATTCAGAAGATCGTTACCGAAACAAAAAGATCTGTTGCAATCAATCTTGCTGGTATAGAAAAAGCACTCTCAACTGGTAAAATGGGTGGAAAGGGCCGCCAGATACTTGGAAACGAGCTTGACTACGATATTGTAGGAAACGCAGGCGCTATTCAGGATGAGGTACAGAAGCTTGTTCAGGTCAGCGAAGGCGATGATACAAACATAGCAACCCTTGGTGGTGGAAAACAGCTGCTCGTTCAGGTTCCAACAGTCAGGACCACAGCCGGTGCAGATTATGTTTCAGCTGTTACTGTTGGTGCAGCTGCAGTTGTCCAGTCAATCATGAACCAGTTCAACACAGATATTTTTGACGCACCATATGTCAAAGCAGCTGTATGGGGAAGTTATCCTCAGACCATGGATCTTGCAGGAGGAAATGTTGCTTCAATTCTGAGTATTCCACAGAAAAATGAGGGTCTTGGATTCTCTCTCAGAAACATTATGACAAATCACATCGCAGCAATCACACAAAGAAAAGCTATGAATGCTGCTGCTCTATCATCTGTTTATGAACAGGCAGGTATCTATGAGATGGGTAATGCTGTTGGAATGTTTGAAAGGTTCCAGCTGCTTGGATTTGCCTATCAGGGACTTAATGCTAATAACATTGTTCATGAAATTGTAAAGGAGAACGCAAAAGATGGTACCGTTGGTACTGTAGTTCAATCAACTGTAGAAAAAGCGCTTGAAGCAGGTATTATCTCTGTTGATAAGACTGCACCATCTGGATATAATTTCTACAAAGCAGAAGATGTTGCAATGTGGAATGCATGTGCTTCAGCCGGTAGTCTTGCAGCAACAATGGTTAACGTAGGTGCCGGAAGAGCAGCACAGAACGTTTCATCCACTCTGCTGTACTTCAATGACATACTTGAGAAAGAGACCGGACTTCCTGGCTGTGACTTTGGTAAAGTTCAGGGTACTGCTGTTGGTTTCTCATTCTTCAGTCACTCAATCTATGGAGG
>SKZM01000174.1 GCA_007127385.1 Methanosalsum sp. | reverse complement strand
TGATTTTAAGTCAACAGAAAAACATACTTCCGGTGCAAGCTGTGTCTTTTGTCCGGGAAATGAGAAAAAAACACCACCACCAACCGCAGTCTACTACGAAGGTGAGGCTTTCAGTTCTGATCTGGAAGAAAGTGATAAAGGGTGGGACATCCGCTGTTTTCCAAACCTTTATCCTGCCCTCTCACCTGAAAAATCCAGGGATGATATACTGTCCGGCTATCCGTGGAAAGGTTATGAAGGATACGGATATCATGAAGTTATTGTGGAAAACCCATCCCATACCAGAACAATAAAAGATTATTCAGATAAAGAGATCACAATGCTCATGCATGCGTATCAGGACCGGATAGATTACTATCAGAACCGGGATAATATCGAATATGTATCACTTTTCAAGAACTGGGGAGATAAAGCAGGCGCTTCGATTGAACATTCGCACTCTCAATTAATAGCTCTGCCTCTGGTTCCTCCGATCATCTCAGAAGAAATAAGGACCATAGACTCCCTTGATGAATGTCCTTACTGCAATATTGTCACCAGAGAGCAGAGATCAAAACGTCTTGTTTATGAGAACAGTCAATTCATAGCCATTGCACCTTATTATTCAATTGTACCCTATGAGATATGGATACTTCCCAAAAATCACGTTAATCATATATCAGAGGCAGACGATAGTTTTCTGGTTGATCTTGGCGATGCTATAAGATATATAATAATTCGCTATGATCAGATACTGGACTTACCTTCCTATAACTATATGTTTTATGAAAGTCCTAAACTTTGTTACCACTTCAACGTAAGAATACAACCGGTACTTTCAACACCAGGTGGATTTGAAAAGAATACAGGGATATATATCAACTCAATGCCACCGGAATCAGCTGCATCTCACCTTAAATAATATATGAATAAGTGTAAATGAAAAATGTGAATTTAATTTATGATCAATATGGGGGTCTTGATATTAAAAAGACAAAACTTAAAATTGGAATGTTTTCGTGGGAAAGCCTTTACTCGGTGAAGGTTGGGGGTATAGCCCCACATGTCTCCGAGCTTTCAGAAACACTTGCAAAAAAGGGGCATGAGGTGCATTTGTTTACCAGAAGTGGAGGTCTGCAGGATTATGAACTGATTAATGGGGTACATTATCACAGGATATCACATGACCAGTCAGGAAATATCGTTCACCAGATGGATAAAATGTGTGACGCAATGTATTACCGCTATAGGGAGGTTATCGGAGAGTATGGTGACCTGGACATACTCCACGGACATGACTGGCATCCGGTAAATGTTCTGTGCAGAATAAAGGCAGAAGATGGTACTCCATTTATACTGACATACCACAGTACGGAATGGGGACGAAATGGGAACAAGCATGGTGGGTGGTGGGAAGCTACTGAGATTTCTCACAAGGAATGGCTTGGAGGATATGAAGCTGCAGAGGTGATCATCACTTCAAATATACTTAAAAGTGAGGTCCAGCATCTTTACCAGATTCCGGATTACAAGATCTCAATAATACCTAATGGAATATATGCAGGAAAAATGAGAAAAGAACTGGATCCGGGAATGGTCAAAAGAAAATATGGAATTTCGCCCCTTGCTCCTGTGATTCTTTTCATAGGACGTATGAGCTACCAGAAAGGACCTGACCTGATGGTACAGGCAATCCCCCATGTACTTGCTCACAGGTCAGATGCACAGTTTGTATTCATTGGTGAAGGGGAAATGAGACCCTATTGTCAGCAGATTGCCTGGGATTCAGGTATCGCCCATGTAACCCATTTTCTGGGATATGCTCCGGATGAAGAAGCTATAGACTGGAACAATGCATGTGATATTGTATGCATTCCCAGCAGAAATGAACCATTCGGTATTGTAGTACTGGAAGCATGGGATGCAGGTAAAACGGTAGTGGCCACCGATGCGGTTAAGCTTATAGATTGTTTCATAAACGGTATCACTGTATATCAGAGTCCTGATTCAATTGCCTGGGGTATAAACTATGTGCTTGACGGAATGGGACTTAGGAAGCTTGGAGAGGAAGGCCAGCATCTTGTTGAGACTAAGTATAACTGGGATTCTGTATCTTACTCCACGGTCAATATCTACATAAAAGCTTCATCTAAAATGTCTAATCCGGCTAGGAAATAATCGTATTGGAATGTATTATGTTTGGGTCAGTATTTCCATCAAATGAATTCAAAGATTACAGGGGCGGACTGCGCAAAGAGTGGATCGTCACCAATGGGCTTGGAGGATATGCATCATCCACCATAACAGGTGCAAATTCCAGAACATATCATGGCCTTTTGATAGCTGCTATGAACCCACCTGTTGACAGGATACTTCTCCTATCGTCCCTAGATGAAATAATAGAGATCAATGGCGAACTGTACCATCTTGCAGTACATAAATATCCAGATACGGTATATCCTCACGGATACAGACACCTCGATTCAGTCTCCTTTAATCCTTTCCCCATATATACATATAATCTGGGAAATACCCGGATAAGTAAACGTATCTTTATGGTTCATGGCCAGAATACAACGATCATTGAATATCAGATAGATGGAGTTGGTGACAATGATAATATTTCAATGAAATTGCTACCACTTATCAATACAAGAAATTTCCATCATACTGCACAATCGAATGATAATATATTCAAACAGACTACTGGTCCATTCAGAACTGAAATAACCAATGGTAATGTTTCATTTCAATTAAGTTCAAATGCCAGTTATTTTCCTGCAGGGAGCTGGTACTATGATTTTGAATATGAGCACGAACTGGAACGTGGAAATTGTTATACAGAAGACAATTATAACCCCGGATATTTTGAAACGGGTTCCTTGACCAATGGAAGCCGCATGTTTGTCATTGCATCAACTGAACATATACCTGACATAAATCCTGAAGACATTGACATTCTCTACAGAAAAGAAATTGAAAGACTTATAAATATAGAAAGAAAATGCAGCTATCGGGACAATATTATATCAAAACTCTATCCAGCAGCTGATTCATTTATTGTGCAACGAAAGTCAACCGGAACACATACCGTTATCGCTGGATATCACTGGTTTTCTGACTGGGGGCGGGATTCAATGATATCATTACCGGGCCTTACACTGGTTACCGGACGATTTGAAGAAGCCTCCAATATACTAACCACATTTTCAAAGTACTGCAGAAGGGGACTTATACCAAATCGGTTCCCTGATCACAGTAAAGACCTGCCTGCATACAACACAGTTGATGCCCCTTTGTGGTTTATACATGCTGCAGGACGTTACTTTGAATATAGCCATGATGAAAATCTAATTGAGGATATCTGGAGTACCATAAGGGAGATCATTTATTATTATACTCATGGAACTGATAACGGGATAATGATGGACTCAGACGGCCTTATAAAGCATAATGGCCAGCTTACATGGATGGATGCAAAAATTGGACCAAATGCAGTAACTCCAAGAGCTGGTAAAGCATGTGAGATCAATGCACTCTGGTATAATGCCCTGAATACAGCCTTATTTCTAGCAGATAACCTGCAACTTGATCTTGATGTCAATACTGATGATCTTCATATGATCA
>SKZM01000082.1 GCA_007127385.1 Methanosalsum sp. | reverse complement strand
TTATCATTGATTGATGCAGGTCTGCTGACAATCTTTATTTCTGAAAGATTCTCTTCTGCACGGTCATGGTCTGTTATTGAGTTATCTTCAATAGTTAGTGCTACATCGGCGTCAGGAACAAGCCATATTCCTTCATGAACTGCACCATTTACTGTATTGTTAACAATCTCTATAACAGCACCATCCTTTGGATACAGACCAATTGCCCCAACGAATTCATTGTTCTTTATCGTAGAATTTCCAACACTGGCACCATGCCAGTTTCCTGCTGCCAGCTTTGCCTGGCTGTTTAGACTTACCTCCACCCTATTGTTCAGTATTGAATTTCCATCCGTACCATAGAATTCGATCAGAACAGGTGCTTCACTATCCCTGATTGTAAATCCGTCCACTGCAACATTATCTGCCTTTATTGTTACAGTGCCGTTGATAACAGCACCATGCCGTTCTGCAGATCTAAGAGTTATGTTTTCCACATCTACAGTGATAACTTCTTCATAGTTGCCTGAAGCCACTTCAATAGTATCTCCTTCTGAAGCCTCATTGATCGCAACCTGTATACTGCTGAAAATGGTTGCCAGCTCTATGCTGCCTTCAGGATTCTGAACAATAACAGTTGTGTCAAAAGTATTTTCATTTAACAAAGTATCAATGTATGTCATTTCAGGATCACTGCGATAGTCTTTTATGTGCACACCTTCGCCTGTAAAGTGGTTACCGATAATATTTTTGATCCCTACACCATCACCAAGCCCTATTCCCTCATCAGATGTCTCAAATGTATTATCCTCTATCAACAGATTGGACATACTCTCAGTTCCAGCAATCCCATACTGCGTTTTAAATACATTGTTTAAGATCGTAAGGTCTCCAGGTATTCCATACCAGTCGCCCTGGATACCTCGCATAGAATTCACAAGTACATTATTTTTGATTGTCGTATTGCTGGTACTGCCAGGACCGACTACACGCTCTCCACCTTCATTGTCAATTGTAAAACCATCAATTGTCACATCATCAGCAGCAATCTTAACTGTAGCACCCATAATGGTGGTTTCAGCAGGTCCTGAAAGTGATCTTATGGTAAGACTGGCTTTATCGATAGTTAAATCATCGTTATACATACCTTCAGAAACTTCGATAGTATCTCCAGCTTCTGCAGCACCAATTGCATCCTGTATACTGCTAAAGATTACAGGAACCTTTATTTTGGATTCTTCGTCAAGAACCACAACAGAAAGATCAAATGTGTTTTCTTCAGCCAGGTCATTGAAATTGATGTCACTGACATACGACGGAATTTTGTCTTTATTTATTGTTGAAATCTGAATACTATTGTTCTTAAAAGTGTTATCTATAATAGATATATCAATGAATGCGTTTTCACCTGCATCTGCACTGTCATGAAGATAAATTCCATTCTGTTCATTGGAGAACAGACAATTTATGATTGTTATATTGCGGACCCCAACGTCGGCGTAATTTCCGCTTGTGTAAAGCGCAATACCACCCCAGGCATTGGAATAGGTTACAGCTCCATCAATCACAATATCTTCAGAGTCAGTAACTGCAATTCCATTTCCAGATGCAACACCAAAAACATGGACATCCTTGACCAGAACATCACTGACTCCATGAAGGTCAATGGCTGTTCTCTGACTGTCTTTAACACTTATATCAGATATTAGAATTCCATTGCTTTCAGGTCCTACCTTTATTCCGTAACCATGTGTCTGGTCACCTGTTCCAATCAGAGTAAATGATTCAAGACTAACATTTGAAGCTTTAACAGATATAGCATAGCCTGATTTATCACTGGCATCAATTATTACGTTATCCTGGTCCATTCCCTGTATGGTTAAACCTTCTTTAGTTATACTCAGGGATTCTTTATAAGTTCCTTCATGCACTACAATAGTGTCTCCAGCTTCTGCAGCATTAATGGCAGCCTGAATCGAATCAAATTTATCATTCGCACCACTTTCATTCACAATTTCAACAGATCCATTATCAGAATCTGCTGCTGCAGCCAATGCCATAAACATTACCATTAAAAATGCGATCATTCCTATTTTCAATATAGATCCAGTAGTCTCTTTATTCATTCTTCTTGATTGTATCAATATACTTACCCCCATATCCCGCTTTTTTTGATTTGGATACAGCTTTGAAGGACACGTGCCTGGAAAACTGCAATTGACATGCAGGATTTGTCACAGATCACATATCTGCAATCTGTGACTTTCCGGCTTAATCACGGTAAAAGGCCGTTTTTAGGAAATCGTTTTTATGTTTGAGCCGTAATCCGACAAAAACAATGATCACCGTGATGTTCGTTTTTCTGTACCCTCAAATCCGTTATCTTTTGGGCATATAGAGTATTGTACAAAGATTAGAAATAAATAACAGAAGAATTGTTACAGAAAAAAAATACAGAATTATGTTACATAACATAGTTACATAAATGGAAGAATATTTTCACTCCACTTCCATCATATCCTAATAATATAGGTAACATATAATGTATCTCCTGGAGATTATCATGGGAATATTTACTGTATCAGAACTGAACCAGCATGTTAAAAATGTGCTAAGATCCGAGCCTGGACTGCAGCAGGTCTGGGTCAGAGGTGAAATCTCGAACCTTACGCTTCACAGAAGCGGTCACTATTATTTCACAATCAAAGATAGCAAGGCGCAGATAAGCTGTGTATGTTTCAGCTCAGTCAGCCGAATGATCAAATTCCAGCCAGAGAAATCCATGAGCATACTGGCATTTGGATCGATTGATCTGTATACTGTCCGCGGTCAGTATCAGTTGCAGATACTTGACATGCGGCCTGACGGAATAGGAGAACTATATCAGGCTTTTGAACAGCTGAAAAAGAGACTTGAAAAGGAAGGATTATTTGAGATAGAACACAAAAAGCCGATACCAAAATACCCTTCGAGGATAGGAATTGTTACATCACCCACCGGAGCTGCAATACACGATATACTCAATGTGGCACAAAGGCGGTTACCTGTAGATCTGCTCCTAGTACCTGCCCTTGTACAGGGTGAAAGATCAGCCTCCAGTGTGGCAAATGCCATAGAAATGCTGAACAATACCGATGTGGATGTGATTATTATAGGAAGGGGTGGAGGGTCACTGGAAGATCTCTGGTCATTTAATGAAGAAATCGTTGCAAGAGCCATACATAACTCAAATGTGCCAATAGTTTCAGCAGTGGGACATGAGACAGACTATACGATCGCTGATTTTACCGCAGATCTCAGAGCACCCACACCGTCTGCTGCCTGTGAAATGGTGATCCCTTCCAGTACAGAGCTTGAAAAGTACATAGATTCATTGATCCACAGGATGATACAGTCCACAGATCAAAAGATCAAAGATCACAGGACCGATCTGAAATATCTCCATTCCAGAGTTCAGCCGGAGAAGTTCAGGGATCAGGTACTTCAAAACTATCAGAAACTTGATGAAACGGCTTCACGAATGGAATATATTATTTCAAATCTGTTAAGTAACAAAGAATCTTTCCTGAGAGAATATGCCGGAAGACTTGATGCTGTAAGTCCGCTGCGAACCCTTGCAAGAGGATACAGTATAACCATGGACACTGAATCCAATATAATACATTCCGTGAATGAGGTCACAGAGGCAGATGACATAGAAGTTATGATCCATGATGGGATAATTGAGTGCAGTGTCAGGAACGTAATCAGAACAGATAAAAGATAATTGGATCTATAAACGTATAAATATTTATCAGCAGTATCTGTACAGAAGAAGTCAGGTGAACAAATGAAATCCGATAAAGAAGAAAAAAACATTGATGCTGAAGAAGTTGAAATGACTTTTGAAGAAGCAATGGAGAAGCTGGAATTGCTGGTGGAACAGCTTGAATGTGGCCGTATGAGCCTGGACGAGAGTCTGGACACTTTTGAACAGGGAATGAAACTTGCCACAAGATGCCGAAAACGTCTGGACGATGCTGAGCGCAGGATCGAGCAGCTTATTAATGAAGGTGGAAAGATAAAATCAGAACCATTTAATTCAAAAGAAGAAACAGAATAAAAAAATAGTATTGTTTACTGCTTTTTTTCTTCTGGTCTGTTTTTTACAGGCAGTTTTACATGAACAGATGTTCCCTTTCCTTTGTCACTCTCAACCCATATTTTCCCACTGTGTCCTTCCACAATGCTCTTACATATATACAGTCCCACTCCGGTACCACCAAATTTTCTCTTTGTTGAGGAATCAATCTGGTAGAACCTATCAAAAATATCCGGTATCACCTCTTTTGGAATTCCAATACCAGTATCTTCAACCATCATGTGAATTTCATCATCCTCCGGCGTCACATTAATTGATATCCTGCCACCATCCGGAGTAAACTTAATAGAATTGCTCAGAAGATTTGTCAGCAGATCTGTAAGTTTCTGGACATCTCCCTGAATCTCAGGAAGATCCTCTGATATATTCTTCTCAAGTTTCAGATCTTTTCCAGTATCTCTTATCTGAGGAAGGATATCGGTTACTGCATCATCAATAATGCCCTCAATATTTATCGATTCAAAACTGTATCGGATCTTACCCATCTGTTCCATACTTACATACATAAGAGAATCTACATGACGTCTTAATCGTTCACTGTTCCTTAAAATCGTTTCAACTGCCCTTTTTTGTTTATCATTTAATGGACCAAGGTTTTCTTCATTCATGATCTCACTATATCCCCTGATCGAAACCAGAGGTGTTTTAAGTTCATGGCTTACATTGGATATGAACTCGTTTTTAAGCTGGTTGAGGGACTTAAGTTCCTTATTTGCCTCCCATAAATCTTCATTTACCTGTGACAGTTCATTTGAATATCTCTTCAGAGCATCCTCTGCTTTCTTGTGTTTGAGGAGGGTCCACATCCCCTGCATCAGCAGTGTAAGCTGGCGAACATCGGACTGATCATAGCCAGTATCCTTATTTCCCACACCTGCAACAAGGACGATCTTATCCTTATCAAATACAGGTACATTCATATGGCGGGTAAGCTCCACATGACCCTTTGGATATCCTTTTTTAAGTGGATTGGAAGCCTCGTAATCATTTGTGATAACAGGCCTTCTCTGCCTTACCGCCTCACCCCAGAGACCTGTGGCATCAACCGGATATTCAATTGGTTTATCCCTGATCCTGCATATTTTCATAGCAACCCTTGACCATGAATGCATTGTAAGGACATCCTCGGCTTCATTCAAAAAAGCAAGGTATCCCAGTCTGCTTCCAGTAAGCCTGACAGCCTCCTCTCTGGCAAAATCAGTTATCTCATGTATTGTAGCATCTGTCATCTGGTGTAGACGAAGGAGGGCCTCCAGTCTGGACTCATCCATAAGTAAAGCTTCTTCAATACTCTTTTCTCTGGAAATATCCTCAAGTACACAGATTATCCCGGATGGCAGCTTTTCCGGGCCTGGAAGAGGACTAAGATATACTTTTAAGGGAATGGGGTTATCGTGGCTCCTTGTTCTGTATTCAGATTCATGATAATTGATCTTTGAAGAAAGGATTGATCCAATCACCTCATTGATCTGTTTCCCTGACAGAAAACTTCCAGGATCTGAACCCATAATATCATCTCTGCTGACTGCAAGTATTTCTAAAGATTTACTATTGCAGTCATCTACCAGTCCCATTCTGTTAATATGCAGCATTCCAATGGGACAGTTTTCAAAGACCATACGCAATCTCATGCAGGATTCATATCGATCAGGACCTTCAGTTTCCTGGTCCATTATACTAATTCACCCCAAATACTATACTGTTATCCATTACTGATGTATGGTATATGCATAGATTTTAAATTTGCCATAATTAACTTAAAAACTGTATAAGATCGTCAAGATCACCTTTATTTAATTTCAATGAAAAACAGAAAATAGGAATTGAAGGCTTGATTTCCTCCAGTACATATTTGATCGGTTCAATTTTTTCACCTTCGACGAGATCGATCCTGTTGATACAGGCTGCAGCAGCACTGGTAATCTGATCTATAATAAATTTTGGAATCTTTTCAGTATCTGGCATAAACTCAACAGCATCCACCATATATATCACAGGCATAATCTCAAGTCCTGCAACATCCACATGCTCTTTTATATCCTCTTCAAGCCTTCCGGGAAATGCAATGCCTGCAATTTCTACAAAAACGATATCCGGAACAAAAGCATTAGACATATCAATCAGTGCATGTACCACATCATATCGGAATGTGCATGATACACAATCACTCACAGCATGCTTTACGAATACTTTATCTGAGCTTTCATTATATTCAACCTCACCCAGTTCAGTAACAATAATTCCCACTTTCAGTCCCCTGCCAGTGAAATGTTCAGCTAGCCTTCTTATCAGAGAAGTTTTACCTGAACCCCTGATACCACCGATCATAATGATTTTCATAAATTTACCCACTCCAAAACAGCTAATAATAACTGTCTCTGGCCTTCACCATTGCCTTCAGATTATTTAGCGGTGTTTCTGGTGCAATCCCACATCCAGGTGCAAGTATATCAATCCCGCAATCAAGGACCTTTTGAGCCTCTGAATATACATCATTCTCACTGCCAGAGTACAGGGTTGACGATGCAGATACATTACCAATTACAGCCACATCTTTTTCATGGGCTGTCGTGATGAGATTTCTCAGATCCTGAACACTCTCCTCTACACTGATACCATCAAATCCACATTCTGTAATATTATCGGTAATCAGGTCAACTCTGCCGCATACATGAAGTACAGCAGGACCTTTAAGACTGCTGGAAATACGGATGTATCTGGGCATAGCAAGTTCCTCAAAGTCATTAGGTGGAAGAATACCGGGAGATGAAATTGCATCTGCAACACATACAGAATCTGCTCCTGCAGCTATGCAGGCATTACCATATTCGATACATGCATCTGCACATATATCCAGCAATCCCTCAACAAAGGACCTGTTCTTCAGAGTCAACAGCAGAAATTGCTTCATACCCACAATACTTGCAGCAAGGTCTACAGGTCCTTCATGTCCTGCCACTGTCAAGCCATCATTCCCCAGTCTTTTTCGAACAATACATGCAGCTTCAAGGATTTGCGGAATTCTACCCTCTTTGCAGAGGTCATCCGGTATGAGCAGATCATCTGCATCATCAAGCTTAAGTCCCTCAATAACTGCAGGGGTCCTGCTGGTGGTACCCGGATCTATCTTACATCCCATAGCCTCTGCAAGGACAGTCATATCAAAAGGAAATCTTGCCGTCTCAAATCCGGCATTCTCATGGGCCGACATAGCAAACATGGCCATTTTTTCAGGATCATGGTCGGCCTCTGGCCTGAATGCACCGCATGCTTCCATAAGTTCAAGCACAGGAGTTGTAGTAAATGAACCAACCGGTACCCGATCCACATTTTTGAGGAACAGTGCATTCAGCACCCGATCTTTCTGATTCATAATAGATCACTCTCATACTGCTAATTAACTCTTTGCCAGAATCTTGTCAATTCTTAAAACATTGCTTGCAGCCTCAGTAGCAGAGATAATTGCCAGTTTCTTAATGGATGCACAGTCATATATCGGAGGGTTATTCTCGCATACCCTGCCTGAAGTATCTATTCTTGCATCAATTCCCCTGTTGTAGTATCCTGACATCTGTGCCATTGAATCGAACACATCCATACCTGCGTTTTTTGCCAGGATTCTTGGAATTTCTTCAAGAGCAGAAGCATACTCTTCTACAGCCAGCTGCTCCTTGCCCTCAATGGTGGTGGCATAACTTCGAAGCATTTGGGATAATATAAACTCAATCCCACCTCCTCCTGTTACAATCATTCTGTTTCTTAGAATGAAGGCTGCGTTTGTCAGAGCATCATCTGCAGCCTCCTCAATCTTTTCCAGGCCATATCTGACAGGTTCCCAGATAAGAATGGTAGATATCATTCTGTTATGAGATTTGACAAAAACAAAATACTCATTACACTTCTTTGATACCTCCACTCTCTCAGCCCTCCCGGTGCCTTCACACAAATCGTCATCTTGGATGGACATCATTGTTGCACCTGTGGATTTTGATAATCGAAGGAGGTCTTTTGATTGCAGTTTCTTAAATAGCAGAATCTTATTTCTGGACAGGGTGGATTCAATTAACGGGTCAACATCGCCTTCACAGAAAACCACTCCTGCACCACTGGAAACAATTTTTCGGCTAAAATCATTTATAATTCTCTTTTGCTCTTTTTCAAACATCACTGAAGTCTCATAACTATCCATCCTGATATTGTGCTGAGAATTTAAAAAAGCACTCTTAAAACTGACATCACCCTTTAAGATCAATATTTCAGGATTATCAAGAATATCTGGCATATCCTTTCTTGCAGGTCTCTCATCAAGTATTACACCGGATATGGAAACAATATCAGCTTTTCCAACCTTCTTTATAATACTCACATTCTCATCCAGGTCAAGGAATCCACCGTCAGACATATTCTCAAGATTTTCTACTATGCCCATCATGGTTCTGGCAAGCTTATCTGCAATAGTAAAATCTATACCCTTACCTGCTGTCGAGCTTAGAACAGCAGCATACATCTGTTCATGAGATTTTGCAGGAAAGCTTTCGTGTTCAAGAAGCTCGTATGTCTTGTTCAGAGCAAGTCTGTATCCTTTGATTATCGTTGATGGATGAACACCTTTCTTCATGAGCATAGAAGCATTCCTGATTAGACTTGCAGCCAGTATCACTGCAGTTTTGGTACCATCCCCGCATGCCCTGTCCATTGATTTTGCAATATCCTTAAGAGAAGTTACTACTGGATGCAGTATATCCATCTCTTCCATTATTGTTTTCCCGTCACTTGTGAGAAATACGTCATTTACGGGGTTAATGATCATTTTATTCATACCACGAGGACCATAGGAGGAGACAAGAAGATCATATATCTCTATACATGCCCTCTCCACATGATGCATCAGCTCCTCGTCCTCTACAGACTCATCAATCCCTATCTTTGCCCGCACACTCCGGGCTAGAGCATCCATGCTGCTCATTTGGTCCTGTGGATTCATTCCAGCATTTAACCCATTCATTATCTGACCTCCTTGGCGATCCTATGCCAACTCCTGTTAATTTGGTCTCAATAACAGAACCTGTTTCACTTTTTATATCATCCCTTTTCAGGTCAAACTGTATTCTGTCCATGTTGAGTCCATAGCTCTTCATATATTCTGCCATACTGTCGTTTATGAATTTTATACCATAATCCACTGCCTGTTTATATTCATCAAATACCATTTTTCCTGCTTCACAGAATACTGAATATTGGCTGCTTCCTACAGCTGAAGGCCTGATGAGAACATCTGATCTGTGGATAATATTGCCTACAAGTGCACCTACAGCATTTCCAACATCATAATATTCAGGAACAGTGATTTCTCCATCAATAACACTTTTCAGCTCTTCCAGAAAAGCCTCGACTGGTGCCCCGATCAACACAACCGGTACATTTAATCTGAACCTGAGATTCTCGGGATTCTGCATCAATTTCTCAATTTCCTCTTTCTTCACATCATCCGCAATAAAGGAAACAAGGTTCTGTGCAATATTAAAGGAAACTTTCTTCTTTACATGCGTGCAGAAAGACAGTTTATCCATCTTCACATATTCTGCCAGAATCTCTGCACCCAGATTCGAAGCCACAGAATTCCATTTTTCATAGTCCTGCAGTACATGAAGTGCATCTGTTGGAGTAAATCCTATATGACTAACATGCCTTTTCTGTATCAGTGACTCCAGGATATTACCAAACATAAGAGGATGGTGACCTGTAATCCCGGCTATTTCTTTGATGGATAGGGGTTCATCTGAAAGTGCATCAAGTATCTCTTTTTCATTATCGTTTAAACGTTCCAGAGTTCTGGGATCAGATTCACTGCGGACAAAAAAAGACACAGGTTGTATTATACGGTCCATGATCCTTTCAGAAATCTTTCGATCCTCTTTTATTTTTTCAAGCTTGTCCACAACTTCCGGGTGCTGCGAAGCTACATGACATAGAGGAATAACTCTTCCGGGACCTATTGAAGGCTTCCACTGAACCCACACATGACTATCCCCTCCCATTGCAGATGTATTCATCTTGATAGCCTTTACCATTGTACTCCATCCGCCTACAACAGCACCTGAGTCACTGATGATAGGGATTCCGTCTGATAAAGAGGATATATCAGTGCTTGTACCACCAACATCAACTGTCATGCATGTATCAAGTTTTGTTAGATGAGCTGCACCTACAAGACTGGCAGCAGGACCTGAGAATATGGATTCGACCGGTTTTTCCAGTGCCTCTTCTATCTTTACCAGCGAACCATCACATTTCATCATCATAAGGTTTGCACTGATATGTCTTTCTTTCATCACTGAAAGTATTGATTGTATAAACTGGTTTGTTACCGGTATAAGCTGGGCATTTAACAGTGCAGTGACCGATCTCTCATAAGCTCCCAACCCCTGTGACAGTTCATGCCCGCAGACCACTGGCATATCTGTCAGATCCTGTATTATCTTTTTTACTTTCAGTTCATGATCAGGATTTCGTACACCAAAATACGACGAGACTGCAAATGCAGCAACTTTGTTCTTACAGTACATTACAAAATCTTTGATTACTTCAGGATCATCCAGATCATCGATCTCATAACCATCTGCATCATGCCCTCCTTTTACAGATATCACATGCTGTGTTGGAAGACCTTTTGGAATTGAGTATCCAATCAGAATCATTGCAGCAGGATAACCTTTTCCTTCAAGTGTTGTATTTGTTGCCAATGTGGTGGAAACGGAAACGTTTGTAACCTTTTCCAGAAGCCTGGTGTCAAGCCCGTCAATTGAATTCTTTATCCCTGTAATCAGGTCAGGGTATGTTGTCAGTGATTTATTGGAATCAAGTATGGATCCACTTGAAATGTCCATGATCACCGAGTCTGTATATGTCCCCCCAGTATCAATTCCAAGACCAAGACTCATTAAATTCCTCCTATTTTCAGATGTATAATTGCTTCCTTAAAATTCAGGAGAACACAATCCACCTTTTTTCTTACATACATGTTATTTTCAAATCATTCCAGTTTCGTAAATGTCGGGTTGACAGGCAAATAGCATCTGTTACCATATATTTCTGCAAAAAATAATAACAGGGTATTGAACAGCCAGCAAATGGAACATATCCACAGTAAGATATGAATATTTGCTGGCTTTAATGCATCAAAGCCCTCACTTTTTTTACATGAAACAACTATTCGTCTATTCAGCCCATGATCTCTTTCTGTAAGTCCGGACCAAGTTTCTTGACAGTATCTACCATAGCCTTTACACCGTTCAACGGACCGCCTGGTGGGATTTCACATCCTGTAGACATGACATATTTTGACTGCAGTCCATTTTCTTTGAGAACCGGAAGTACACCCCTGAGAAGTTCCTCAGTATCATTCTCAATGCTCTGTACGCCCTCTGGAGAGGGATCTATGAATTTGATTGGGTCCACTTCTCCCATCATACAGCACATATCACCATATTTTGGAATAAGGTCTGCATAATTCTTGGATCCTTTATTCCTGAGTTTTGGATAATATGCATAGCTGAACAGTCCTGTACCAAATTCTTTAATCTGAATATCAAAGTGGACATTATCAGCACAGCTGTGGATCATGTATGGCTGGTTGTACTTTTTAAAGAGTGGTACATGGCGATCTTTAACAAACTTACCTTCAAACTTCCAGTAATCATCCTCACTCATGATTACATTGTTGGACCAGAGATTATCTATACAAAGACCATCACATGCATCCTCTTCAAAGAACTTTTCAGAGATGTCACATACAAAATCAGTCATCTTATCTACTGCATCAAGAACAACATCCGGATTTGTCTTCATATCCATAAGAACACGGTCCGCACCCATCAACTGGGTTAGTGTAAGAAGCGGTCCTTCATGGAAAGCCACAAATGGTGCATTGAGTTCCTTGTTCAGTCTCTCTTTTGCAAGCTTTGAAGCCTGGATCAGCTCATATATACGTGTTCCTTCCTTTACCTCGGGAATTTCTATTTTATCATAGTCATCCAGGTGACCCACTGATGCAGGAGTATCCTCATCTGGTATACTTACCTTACATCCAAGGTCAGAGGATGTAATTGACAGATCAACAAGACCTACAAACATGTCAAGGTCCATGTATTTTACTCCCAGGTAGGCACTCTGGGCAAACATTTCCGGATCAGTTGTATATTCTCTATAGGTTGTAGGTACGAACTTTCTCAGAACTCCACAGGCAAGTGGGTATACAGGAAGACGGTCAACCTTTTTGTCTCCAAGGGATGAGACTACCCTGTCTATATGGGTCATTTCCTCTTTCTTCTTTACACCTACTTTTTCAAACTCATCTATGATCTCACGGGCAGTCTCAAGGCCAATATCCTTTGTAGCCCCAGTTTTGGCTTTTTTCTTTGCCAGAACATCCCTGTATTTGACCTTTCCAAGGCTTATCTTCTCCTCAGTCCATCTCTCATCTGCAGGTGGCATACTTTTTACAGCATTTGTAGCCCAGTCAGCTGCACCCATAGAATCGGGATGGGTTGAATCAGCACCAATCTTTTCTGCAAATTCCTCGGATACAGGTGCTCCACCGATCATTACCTTTACAGCATCCCTGATACCTTCTTCCTGAAGGCTTTCAATGACCTTTTCCATTCCCACCATTGTGGTCGTCATCAGTGCACTCATGGATATGATATCAGCCTTATTTTCCTTTGCAGCTTTCACAAAGTCCTCAAGAGGAACATCGTTACCAAGATCTATCATATTAAATCCTGCTGCGCTGAGCATTGTTTTGACAAGGTTCTTGCCTATGTCATGTACATCTCCTTCAATAGTGCCTATAACTCCTGTTGCAGGTCTGCCGGCCCCTTCTTTCTTTAGATGGGGAATGAGCACTTCCATACCAGCATACATTGCACCGGATGCGATCAATAGATGAGGGACAAAGGCTTCTCCACTCTCATATTTATCACTCATTATGTTCATACCTTTAGCAAGCCCGTTCACCAGTGCTTCCTGGGGATCTA
>SKZM01000068.1 GCA_007127385.1 Methanosalsum sp. | reverse complement strand
TTCTCCAGTACCTTTTCAGCCACTTCCGGCCTACCAAGTTTACCAACCGCCACAACTGGACAATCAATACCTTCACTTCTGAAAAATTGTTTTAGCCTTCCTGCAATCTCTCTTACATATATAGCATCATCAAAATATGAAGGAGGATGAGGCCAGAACCAGTTTTCATAACAACCTTTGTCCACATCAAAAGCATCAACACCAGCTTCATGCAAAACTCTGCAAAACTCCAGGCCCTCTTCAATAGTACGCTCTTTTCCCCTGAAGATATCATTGAATATCCTATCACCGTAGGTCTGTCGGATCGCCTGGGTTAGGTCCAGTCTGTACAATACAGGAAAATCATCACCACACCGTTTTTTGATTTCCTGTACAACATCAATTCCAAATTGGAACCTGTTCCTGTACCTGCCAAGTCTTCGTCTATTCCATGGAGCCGATGTTAGCTGATCCATCAGGTATCCTTCATGTCCATGGATATGCACTCCATCGAATCCTGATATTTTGGCATTTATGGCACATTGTCCAAAATTTTTTACTATTTTTTTAATTTTTCTATCAGAAAGGGGTAGATGAGGAATTTGAGGCACATAAAAGTTCCTGTTGAATGAAGAAGATTTGAGTAATTTCCCCTTCAGTGCAGGCTCTGGTGAACCAACCCTTCCAAGACCTGCAGTCAGCTGAATAAATATTTTAGATCCATAGGGCCTGACACCTGCTGTAAGGTCTCTCCACCCACTAAGACGTGTCCTGGAAGTACCATCGATCCTTGGAAAATAGGTAGTATCATTATCTTCAGAAACTGTTGGATCGATCCCATAAGATACAGGCACCAGCCCGGTTATCAGTAAACCGGTACCGCCTTTTGCTCTCTCAATAAAGTATTCTATCATTTTACTGGTAGGACGACCATTGGGATCTGCCATATTGATGTTGCCCATGGGAGCCATAACAATCCGATTGATCAGATTGCAATTTCCAATTATACCTGGTTCAAGTATTTTTTCATATGTCATGCATTCACTATTATTTAGCTTATTAATTTTACTTTCTCTTATTATCATTAATATGATTTTCTGAGACTTACGGTATTGAAGTCGCAGGTTCTTCTTGCTTCAAAAGGTTTAAGTAATTATGGATCAATTTTAAATCATGACAGGTAGAGATGACAGATACAGTTTTGAAATGAAAAGGCGTGGAGTACCAAAAGATCTTTTCGATGCAAGTAGGCAGGTTACCTGCCCTGAATGCGGACATTCATTCAATCTTTTTTACTCAAGGGCAAAGCTCTGTACAGGATGTGTGCATGCAACAAATGGATGTGAGTTCGCCCGATGTACCCACTGCGACACTGAATTTCCACTAACCAATTTCATGTCAAAATATTCGTCCAGAAGAACATCCAATTACATAGAATCTCTGATCAATAACTATCATGACACATTTGGAGAAAGGCCAGGAAGATAAAATCAGAAATTAAGACCATCGATTCTTAAACTATATTTATTCTAGCTCATTTAGACATGTATACTTCAGAGATTTTATAGTAATTTAACCTGCAGCTTTGATAGCCTGTTATAGAAGTAATTTTTATATAGTTTTACTTCAAATGGTAATTATCTTCAATTAGTTCAGAGATCATATAAAGATAGCACATATGATCTTAATTTGAAAATTTTGTTTTAAAAAATGATTTTGGTTTAGATACAAAACCTGTTATTTTAGAATTGATAATAACATAATAATCTAAAATGGGCTAAAATGATGAAAGATCCAAGCATTGCCGAAGAGATAGAGACCATATTAAACAGCAGTCCTGCGATCATATTTTTGTGGAAGGCAAAGAAAGACTGGCCTGTTGACTTTGTAACTGATAATGTAATTCAGTTTGGATACAGCAAATATGAGTTCTTGAGCGGAAAATTGAACTATTCAGATATTGTACATCCTGATGATATAGACAGAGTAAAAAAAGAGCTATACAGATATTCCAGAGAAGGTAAATATAAAGGTTTCACTCAGGAATACAGAATCATTACAAAGTTCGGGGATATACGCTGGGTTGATGAAAGAACATTGATGAGAAGAAACAGTGAAGGTAAAATAACTCATTATCAGGGAATTATCTTTGATGTTACAGAGCGCAAAAAAAATGAAGAGCTGATACGGTTAAATGAATCCCGTCTGGAAACACTCTTAAAGCTCAATCAGATGAGTAGTTATTCAGTCCATGAGATCATTGATTTTGCATTGGAAGAGGCCATAAAGTTAACCCGAAGCGAAATTGGATATCTTGCATTCTTAAACTCAGCTGAAAATACCCTGACAATGCATTCATGGTCACAAAGAGCTATGAAAGAATGTGATATAAGCAGCAAACAGCAGCTATATTCCCTTGAAGAAACAGGTTTGTGGGGAGAAGCCATTCGTCGAAGAGAGCCTGTAATAACCAACGAATACAGATCGAGTCCCCTTAAAAGAGGTTATCCCAAAGGACACGTCAGGATAATACGTCATATGAATGTTCCGATTTTTGACGGTCAAAAGATCGTTGCTCTTGCTGGTGTCGGAAATAAGGAAGAGGATTACGACCAGACCGATGTCAAGCAGCTTAAATTATTGATGGAAGGAATGTGGAAAATAATACAGCGTAAGGAAATGGAAGACTCCCTTCAATTATTTTCCAGAGAATTTGAAAAGGCCAATAATGAACTCAAATCAATCAACAGCATTAAGAAAGAATTTCTTGAGGATAAAGAATATCTGTTCAGTATAGATTGTGATGATAATATTATAGACAGGGAAACACTCGATTCAATAAATAAACAACAGAACAGAACAATGCAGATAGCCATCAGAAACTCTGAGAAGTTAAAAAGTATTGTAGATTCAATGCTCTACATGAGTAGTGAAAAGGCCGGAAAGATAAAATATGAGAAAAGCAGGGTCAATATAATTGATATAATTAATGATGCTATACTAAACGTCATTTTACGTATTGATGAGAAGAATATCAATATAGCACAGGATATTCCATATGGAATACCTGCAATTAAGGTAGATAAAAGCAAACTTACAGATTCGTTTTCACGCATAATAGAAAGTTCGATCCATTTTACACCACCTTCCGGAAACATCAATATAATTGTGACTGAAGATAACTCATGGATCTATATCAGAATCAAAGACGATGGAGTAGGCATACCTGAACCTCTCGCATCCACTATCTTTGTGCGTTTCTATGAGCTGGATGATCATGTATTTGATACATACTGGTATGAACTCTATGAAGAATTAAAATCCAATTTCTACATATCAAAAAATATCATTGAAGCACATGACGGGAAGATATGGGTAGAGAGTGAAGAAGGCAAAGGAACAACTGTTCATGTAAAGTTACCAAAGGAAGAATCTGATAATACGTGAACAAAGAAATGATTTAAATATTATTCACATACATAAGGAATCTTACAATGAAAACTGAACTGATAGGCACAGTGTTTCTTTCCGAAAAGAGAAAAAGCATCCTTTTGATGTTAATGAACGGACCGACCACAATAGATGAGATCAAAGAAAGGCTCACAGGTACCTCCAGTGCAATAATGACCCAGATCAAAATACTTCTGGAGCAGGGGCTCATTGAACATAACGATCATGAATATAATTTAACATATATTGGT
>SKZM01000004.1 GCA_007127385.1 Methanosalsum sp. | reverse complement strand
ATAAAGTGCAAGTTTATTGATATAATCGGTAAAATCGATACTTTTCATATCTTCGGACTTATAGATCTCTTCATGAATAAGCGCCATTGAACGAACCCGGTTCTGACTATTTTTAAAAGCTTCAACTACATCCGGATCGGTAAAATGTTCAGCTTCCAGGAACAACATGCTGGATATAACCTGAAGATTATTTTTCACCCGGTGGTGTATCTCTTTTTTTCTAATAGTCTCAATATTCAAAAGAGCATCTTCAGCTTTTTTTCTATCTGTTATGTCCAGAATGATTCCCTGCAGATGGGTGACATTTCCCTGTTCATCGGTTCTCAGTAATGTCCTTTCGTCAACCCATCTGATATCACCCTTCTTTGTTATAATTCTATATTCAGATGTAAAATATTTTGGTCTTTTAGATGAGCATCTATCTCTGGAATTTCTATCAGAGTTACAGGTAGTAATATGATCTGAAACCAATTGATCTATGTCCTTCTCTACTCTTTCAACATCATCCGGATGGATTATATCACCATACAGCAGTTTGCCTGAAGTAAATTCTTCTAATGTATAACCAAATTGTGTAATATTTTCAGATACAACTTCTACAGGCCATTTTTTTTCAATCTTCCATAAAAATACAACTACCTGACTGCTATTGATAACAACTCTCATTTCCTGCATTGTTTCATTAGATTTCTTCAATTTAGCAGAATAATTTTCAAGAGTTGTCAGGATTTCGTTAAGGCCGACCGGAATCTCCTTAAAGTCCACTGCAACATCGGTATCAGCTCTTGAACTAAGTTTGCCTCTTGAAACTTCAGAAGATACTCTTTTAAAGCTTTCAACGATTTCATTGATAGGTCTGTTTATCGAAAGGGCGATCATGTATCCCATTGTTCCCATAAATACAATGGCTAAAGTTGATATGACTATGAGTTTATCCCTCAATGCCATTACATCAGCCAGCATCTCATCTTTTGGTATTGATAATATAAATGAAAAATTACCTACTTCCACAGGCTCGTAGAATATTATGGAATTTTTACCGGTGATTGGGTCTATAGCTTCTATGTGACCCGCTTTTCCCTGGCCAATATCATCCATCATTGTGAATATTGGATCAGAATGGAATTCATTCAGGGTCATCTGACCTATTTTTTCCTTATCCTGTGGATGGGAGAGCAGGATTCCTTCGTCACTTGCAACCATTGCATAACCATTATCAAGAATCTGGATATTGCATACTGATTCATCAATATAGTCAAGTGATACATCCACTCCGGCTATACCCTTAAATTCATCATCTATAATTATTGGAGATACAAAGCTTACAAGCAGTGCGCCCTGATAGAGATATGGTTCGGTGACGATGTCAGATTTTAGTTCTTTTGGAAGTTGATAATAATCTTCAACATCATAATCTAACAATGGTTCAACATCCACATTTCCTTCTATCCGGTTCCAGAATGGAAGAAATCTTCCGGTTTCATCATGTCCCTCAGCATTTATATATTCTGAATCATGACCGTCAAAGGCATCAGGCTCATAGCCTACATAGACCCCAATCAAACCCGGGTTTGTTTCAATTACGTTTTTCAATATGTTATTTATTTCAGTCCTGTTTCTGGATTCATAGTTTTCAAGACTTCTGGCTAAAGTGTTTGGTATTGCCATATTTTCACGCATATCAGCATTGAACTGATTCGCATAATTTTGTGAAATATCAACTGATCTCTGGTATTCTGTATCTATTTTCTGGGATGTGACAACTGAAATGATAACTGCTGTAGATGAGGCCATAATAAATGTAACAGCAACAGCTATGTAGAGAATCATTTTCAATTTCAGTGGAGCGTCATCCCATTTCATGAAAATTAACATCCTTCTTTATTTCAGAATATAGATCTTACTATTTTACTCTTTCAGACAGATCCCTATAATAAGAAAAAAGATCGTTTCCCCATCTTATTGAAGAATTATCAAAACCTATTACATCTCTGTGATCATAGTTCCCGTTCTTTTCAAACAGACTCAGTAAAAATGCATTATCTGAAACTACGATCCCCGGAACCCGAAGATCATTTCTGTTTATTAAAATGTCGGCATTTTCTGAATCAAGCAGTATATTTAATTTATCTTCACATTCCTGGCGTAATCTCTCAAAGACTGGTTCCTTAAAGATCAGGCACATCCGAGTTTTTTTGGATACCATCTTACAATATAGATCAATATACTCGGGATGGAAAAATGGAGATAGAGCATTAATGTATTTGCATTCAGAAATTTTATCAATAAACGATTCGTCAAGTTCAAATATTCTGTCAAGAGGCGGTTCAAGTAACCTGCAATTACCGATTTCACCCATTCTGTCCATCAAACCCCCCGGGATAGGATCAAAATCACGAGATTTCCAGTACTGGTAATCACATTCGAACATATCAAGTATATTAAGGAGAGGATACATGTTTTCAGTTAGGATTTTTCCAACATAGGTTAGTCTGTAATTATTGTCATCCTGAATTATAAGCTGCTCTTCTTTAAGTTTTTTTATCGGAGATATGAGTGGTCTCCACGTACATCCAAATTCTTTTTTAATTTCATCGGAGCTTTTTGGACCCTCTAAAAGTAATATCAGTATTTTTTTTCTTTTATCTGAAAGCCATATTATGTCGCTTAATAACGATTCCATTGTAAAATCCCCTCGTAATTATAAATAAATATGATTTCAACAGTTTTCCTATAAGTTCTCAATAACTGCGATAAATGACCTGCATTGTTAATTATGTAGTTGATGATACTGCAATCAAGGATATTATTTATTGATGTGCTTCGAGCTGTTTTTGTAATGATCAAATAGATCCTCACCCCATCTTAATGCATCTGAGTCAAAGCTCATAACGATCTTGTGGTCATATCGGCCGGTATGATCAAAAAAAGAAATATATAAGAACCAATCCGTGACTGTTACTGTGGGTAGATTGATCTGCTCATCACAGACTAAAACCTCACAATTTTCGGATGCAAGTATTTTATCTAGATACTCACTGTAGTCTTCTTTCATCCTGTTAAATACTGGCTGAGTAAAAATAAGTGACAGCTGGCTCCCATTATCGATAATTTCTGAATAGATAGAAGGATATACTGGATGGAAGTATGCCGCAAAGGACATAACGGATCTGGATTTGGGTATATTCTCTGTAAATTCTTTTGGAAGCTCAAATAGATGGTTTATGTCCTGCTCGATAATAAAATAGTGTCCCAGTTCTCCAATTCTTTTCAAAATATGTGGGGGAATTGAGCTAAGGTCCCTTTTGCACCAGTATTCTTTATTCTCTTCTATCACATTAAGAGAGTTTAATAATGGCTGCATATTCTCTACAAGTAATTTTCCTGTATCTGTTAAAATGTAATATTCTCCCTGCTGTTCAATCAGCTCCCAGTCCTTCAGTATTTTGATCTGAGGCATCATTGATCGGGAATTAACGTTTAGAGCTGCTTTTATCTGATCAATATTTCTGGGACCTTCTGTTAATAGAAGTAAAAGATTTCGTCTTTTGTCAGATATCCAGATAGCATCACTTAAAGCCAGTTTCATATTTTACACCCAGACCAGTTATCTAAAACTGAAACAATATTTGAGGTTAGCTTAGCAGTCATTCATATCTAAATTTACATTTTGTAGCTGATT
>SKZM01000205.1 GCA_007127385.1 Methanosalsum sp. | reverse complement strand
CTTCCGATCAGTATCATTGCACGTGCAACCGCAATATTCTTTGGACTTTGTGCAGCCGCATTCCTGCCTATATATGCCGGTGCCCTTTTCTGGAAAAGAATGACAAGGGAAGGTGCAATTGCAGGTCTGGTAGTAGGTACGGTCTCAAGTCTGTTCTGGCTGACCTTTGTACATGCCGCAAATGCAGTTCCGCTGGGAATATCAGAATTCATATTCTCAACTGAAACAATTATTACAGGTACATGGACTCTTGTAGATCCGATACTGATCGCAACACCGCTTGCAGCAATTGCAGCAATTGTAGTAAGCCTGGCTACAGAGCCTCCTTCAGAAGAACACCTGAAATGGTGTTATGGGAAATAAAATTAGAAAAATAAGAAAATGTTTATCTTCAAAATCACTTATCATGAACCCAGTATTCGCCATCAAAGGTAAATTCTTTTTTCCAGACCGGAACTTCAGCTTTTAATCGTTCAATTGCTTCGCTTAATGCAGGAAACAGTTGGTGTCGATGGGATGCTGCAATTACAATATATACAATATCCTGTCCGGGTTTTATCATTCCGGATTTGTGGTGAATAAGTACTTCATTTATGCCTTCCTTTTGTTTCAAACTATTACAGATATCCTGGATTTTTTGTTCTGCAACATATTCATATTTTTCGAATACAAGCATCCGGGTCTTCAAATTACCAGTCTGCTCTCTCACTATACCTGTAAAAGTACCTATGGCACCAGATTCTTTAATATCCGGGTTTGATTTGGCCTTTTTGATCAGAGATCCTAACGTTTCCCAATCCCGAAGAGATGAAATAATTTCGATCAGGTATTCGATTTCCTGTTCTTCATCGAGAGATATTTTTGCTACAACGTTTGTAAGATCTGGTAAAACTGAACCATTCTCTATTATGATCTTTGGAAGATCTGTTTCCTTTCCCCCTTCCACTATGGCAAAATCGATCCCATTATCCGCCAGAATATTGAGTGAATCTTCTAGAGAAGAACTTTTAGTATAAGTTATAACTCCACTATTTACAATACCTGAAACTATTTCTGCTCCTGCAGCAAAATGTTTCCCTGTATCTGTATCGGGATCGATGAAATCATGCGATCTCATGTGTTTAATTGTGCCAACAGAACCCTTTTTTATCAGCTTTCTGGTGATTTTTGTCACAATATCAGTCTTACCTGTATTTTTATATCCGACAATGGAAACAACTTTCATAAATAACACCCCTCCTTTGGCATGGAAATTGATTTTGAATATATTTTTATTCGAATATGAAATCTATCATATCACATCTGTATAATAACTTTGTTTACTTATCACTGGTTTCGTTCTTTTTCCTTAATCACAAAATAAGCTATTATTAAAGATATTCCACACTTGTCTTAACATATCTAAAGCAGTTCATGAATTCATATACTTCCCCGGGAATCTCAGTTTTTACGGGAAGCCCAAGTTCAATGGCTTCTGAGGCCTGAATAGGCGTTATATGAATAAGTTCTCCACTAAAGAGCTTATCAGTAGCAACTTTTAATTTGTTTTGATCTTCAAATCTATCAGAAAGTAACTCATGAGCAATAGCACCTGTTAGATTCATGGCTTTTTGCGAAATGTCACTCATAATAATGGTTGAATCTTCTGCATTCATTCCTTTTTTGTTTGCTGCATATATCCAGGATGGTGCAGGATAAGTTCCACGTATAAAGTCCCCAATCTGAGGGTCGATTGGCCCAATAACTGCATCCGGATCCATTAGAATTTCATCTGCCGCCAGAGCAATAATGGTTCCGCCTGACATAGAATAATACGGAATAATTACCCTTGTATGTTCTGAATGTTTTTTGAGGGCACGCGCTATCTGAATACTGGAATGCATCTGTCCTCCCGGTGTATGAATTATAAGATCAATGGGACGTTTTCCTGTCTCTCGTATACCTTTTATTATCTGTTCAGCATCATCTGAATCAATATACTGATAAACTGGAACACCAAATAAAGACAATGCCTCCTTTCGATGAACCATTGTTAGCACTTTCGTTCCCTGACTCTTTTCCAGTTTCTTTATCACCCGAAGTCTGCGAGCCTTTATGCCTCTCACCTGGAGTTGAGGATAAACCAATAAATATACTACAAATATGATCATCAGAACAGTAAGTACATTCCAGATACCAATATCTTCAAATACCACAGATATGTTCTCCTTTTTGAGCACCAAAATATAATTTTTGATGCACATCAATCCTATATTACAATTATCAGCTTTCTTTAAATGCTTAATCGATAACATTCGAAAATTTTATCAAATAGTCACTTTATTAAAAGATATAATGAGTGCTTATAACATTAAGATTAAAGAGATGCCTGATGATGAAAGGCCAAGGGAGAGATTATTAAAACGTGGTCCTTCTGCACTTTCAAATGCAGAATTGCTTGCTGTTATTCTTCGCACAGGAACGAAAAATGAAAACGTGGTAAGTATATGTAAAAGAATTCTTTCATGCTATAATCTAAAACAGCTGAGTCTGGCAAATATGTCTGAGCTGGTTCAGATACATGGTGTAGGATATGCAAAAGCTGCACAGATATTGGCTGTTTTTGAACTTGCAAGGAACCTGGAGACTTTCATAGATAATCCAAAAACTAAAATTCAATCCCCATTGGACGTTTATTCACTATTTTATCCTAAAATGCGTGAAAAGAAAAAAGAAGAGATGTATGCTCTTTATCTTGACACAAAAAATCAGATATTGAAAGAAGACATAATTTCCATAGGAAGTTTAAATGCCAGTATAGTTCATCCAAGAGAAATATTTAAGCCTGCACTTCTTGAATCCTCTGCATCCGTAATCATTACACATAATCATCCATCAGGAGATCCGTCTCCAAGCAGAGAAGATATATCCATTACAAAAAAACTGGTAGATGGTGGAAACTTGCTCGGGATTGAACTTCTTGACCATATAATTATAGGGGATGGAAGATATGTAAGTCTCAAGGACGAGGGAATTATTTCATAAAAAAACGAAAGCTTTATAATGAGATACTTCAACGGTTATGGAAACTTACGGATCGTTCTTTGTAGATATTCATGGATAATCCATCTTTATCGGTGTAATGACAATCAACTTACAGAGAGGCAAATAGAACAATGAGAGAAATCGAGCTGGACCATCCCTATACCGTACCATACAAAAGGATCTGCGCGGTCTGTGATCCTCATAATGAGATAGCAGAGATTATAGAATATACCAATTGTTATGGTGGTGCAGCATGGGCAAAGTACCATTATTCTCATTCTCCCCTGATATTGGATACCCGTGTTATTGGGAATACAATTCGATACCTGGTAAAAACCGGATATTCAAAACTTGAACTGAAACCTTCAACAGCAGCTGCAGGTATAGAATCGGTAATTATCAACGGTGATAATGTTTCTATAACATATGCAGGCCTTGGTGGAGGAGGTGTTGGAGCAACTATGTGTAGAGCCTGTGCAGAAGGAGTTATATCCTATGATGTGACTGAATCTGGAGGAAGCCGTTCAGCTAAAGGAACGATTTCAGTTCCCAGAATGGAAAGGGTTATTATCGGGATAGATGATACCGATACAAAATACAAAGGAGCTACATGGACCCTTTGCCATAATATTGCAACCTCACTGGATTCAGCAGATAAGACATATCTGTCACAGGCACTTGTACAATTATT
>SKZM01000057.1 GCA_007127385.1 Methanosalsum sp. | reverse complement strand
CTCTTCATCAGGACCGGGGAAGTGTGCCTGCTGTAAGAATTCAGTTGCTGAAACTCCATGGCAGCCATCACATGATAGTGGTTCAGACAATCCTTTCATGGAACCTGCTATATTATGGTTGACCGGATAGAACAGATCAACTTCTCTCAATACCGCATTTGGATAATCAGGCTCTCCGTCTCCCGTAATATCAACCGAACGCATTTCATTCAGAGTTACTACTCCATCACCATCCAGATCTGCAGCCTTTACATGAGATACTGGTATAGGGTTGCCTATAGATGTGCTTGTGTTGGGGTTCTGCACCACGTCTTCATCTGTGCCTGCATCCCACCAGCTTCCGGTGATAACATTAAATGGAGTCATTTTCACATCTGAATCATCCATATCTGCAGATGCTGGAAGCCCATTACTGGAATGGCTGTACCATCCAATCAGTGGAGTGAAATCTTCACTTCTTATTTTATCAGACCGATAACCATCCTTCCAACTGAACTTATCAAGGGGAGATGCCCGTTCCATTCGATCTGCTCCTGCAAGTTTTGGAATATGACATGACTGGCAGGTCATGAAATCAAGATGAGCATCAGCAATGGGTCCATGAGATATACCTTCATGACATCCGCTGGCTTCACATGAAGGCATTATATTTGTCAGCTCTCCATGTTCCGGTGGAGTGGTGGTTACCGTGCTACCTCCAATCTGATGATCCGTTGTAACATGACAATCTATGCATTTTAGATTTGCATGGACATCGTATTCTGAGTGTATATCTTCAGCCCATGTAACAGCAGTTGTTTCAACTTCCTGAAGATGACATGACTGTGCACATGCCTGGTTTGATGGTCCACCATAGATCGGATCATGTATGGCTATTACAACAGGAAGAGGAGTTAAAACATCAAGCATATAGTTTGCAATATAATATGGAGATTGTTGAAGCTCAAGGCGTGCATCCTCAAATGCTTCTGCATTTGCTTTTTGGAAATCTCCTCTCTGCATGGCTTCAACCCTCTTATCAAAGTCATATCGACCAGTCTGATCATGGCATATCAAACAATCTATATCAACACCATATTCTTCAAGAGGACCACCTCCGGCATGGTAAATTCCTGACTCCTTCGCCCATCGGTCTTTGCCATCAGCCTCAATGTTGATATTTGTCAGAGGAGACCATTTTTCAATATCAGTCTGAACATGATATGACTGCTGAGCATCACTGTACACATTCATATGGCATCCACCACATGTTTGCTCTGACCATTCGCCCTCTGTCATATAATGCTGGGAATGTGAATCAAAACCTGTATAGCCCATATAGGCATTTACACCTGCAATAGCAAACACACAAATGGTAACTGCCACCAAAATAATGTCCAGCTTACTCATAATAATCCTCAATTATCTGCTTTCTTCGAAGCATTTTCAAGCTCTTTGATAACTACACTGATAACATTCCTCAATCGATCTTCATTTAATATTTTCATGTCATCAGATACATATTTGTTAAGATCAAATCTCTTGGTCGTTTCAAGAACATTAAAATCAAAAATCCGGGACATCAGGCTTTTTTTGCCTGTATATCCAATAAAGCTCATATCAAGATGATTTCCTACATAATATGCTTTAATTTCAATTTTTTCCAATGATGAACCGGGTTTTCTATAGATGAAATTAAAATAATTCTCAGCGAAATGGTTTTCTACTGCAGCCCAGCCATATCCTTCAATGATCTGGTGGATTGCAACCATGAGATATTTATCCTTCCCTGCCTTCTTAGGAGTTTCGCCTGTCATCTTGTCGTCAGTCATAATAAATACCTGGTTCTCAGTTCTTATCGCAACTTCAATAATGTTGCCGATACTTATAGGTTTCGAATTAAATTTAAACCAGATGTTTTCCTATCCTCGGTGATGAAAAATAAACCAGTTCTAATATTGGGCCTCTTTATACTGTTAGCCCTTGCTGCATCAGTTATTGTATATTCAGGTACAGAAGATGTACAGGAAGACCAGGAATTCAAAGTAACTAGAAACCTAATGAATACACCGATCACAATAACTGTAATACATACTGATGAAACATATGCATACGAATCTATCGAGCGTGCATTCGATAAAATAGAAAATATAGAAAAGACAATGAGCCATTTCAATAATAATAGTGAAGTGGCAACATTAAATCGAGAAGGTGTCATCCATGAAGCAGACCCTGGGATGGTGTATGTTATTGAAACATCCAAACGCTATTCCGAGTTGAGCAATGGCGCCTTTGATATAACCATCAAGCCAATACTTGATCTGTGGGAGAGCAAGTTCAAACCTGGCGGTACATTTGAACCGCCTAAGCCAGAAGAGATTAACAATACTTTACAGCTTGTTGATTATTCCAGTATAGAAATCGAAGGTAATACTATAGAGATAAAACCTGATATGAGCATTGTCCTGGGAGGAATTGCAAAGGGGTATGCAGTCGACATGGCAATCGAATCATTGAAAAATGATGGAATAGAGAATGCATTTGTCAACGCAGGTGGAGACGGAAAATATATTGGTCTAAGCAGCAGACAGTCCCCATGGAAAGTAGGACTTCAGAATCCTGACAGGGAACAGGAGTTCATTACAATAATCAATATGCATGACATGGCAGTTGCAACCAGTGGGAACTATGAGAGGTACTTCAGTGATGATGCAAGGGCATCACATATTGCAGATCCCAGAACAGGATACCCATCAGAAGAACTGATAAGTGCAACTGTAATTGCAGAAGATTCGATCAGTGCTGATTCACTTGCTACTGCAGTGTTTGTAATGGGCAAAGAAGATGGACTGGAAATGATAGAGCAGCTTGAAAAAACAGAATGCCTTATTATTACAGACGATAAAGAAATCATCCGATCAAGTGGCTTCAGTAACTATGAAGCTTCCTGATATATTATATTGATTACATATCTTCCAGATGGACCTCATGAAGTGTTTCATACACCGGTCCGTCCGGAGTTAATGTACTTTTTTTAAGGCGGATGCTGTTAACACTCATTGTACCAATTTCTACATCTTTTAGTTCATTGAACAGCTTCAAAAAATTCTCTTTTTTTGATTTTGGCATGAATTTAACCCTTGCAATAGTCAGATGGGCAGTAAATTCTTTTTTGTCCCTCTTTACGTTTAAATTCTTCAAACACGACTCAACTTCCCGATGTAGTCCTTCAAAACCACCTTCTGCCCCTATCCAGATAACTTTTGCATAGAATGGTTTTGGAAATGCTCCAAGGCCGGCAATTCGGGCATCAAAGGATTCATAATCTATATTGTCCAGAGCGTCCGCAATACCGGATATAAGGTTATCATCAACATCACCCAGAAATTTAAGAGTCAGATGGACCTGTAAAGGATCCACTAATTTGAAATTAAAATCAGAGAAATAAGACTGTACCTGAGATATTTTTTCTGCCATTACCTGCGGGATATCCACCGAAATAAAAGCTCTGACCAAACATAACACCCATAGAAATTATGGCATATTAACTTAAATCATTAACGTTGTTTACGAATAATAACCTAACTTTTTTATCTACAAATAACATATTTTAACTACACAGAAAATAGAATCGAAATGGAATATTAAGGGGATTTGATGAAAAACACAAACATAATTATAAAAAATACAGTGAACCTAGCCAAAGAACTGAATGCCTGTGCAATAATTGTGTTTGGAGATATTCCCATTGAAGGAACTGATACCTCCATCCCCATATACTCCAT
>SKZM01000222.1 GCA_007127385.1 Methanosalsum sp. | reverse complement strand
CTAAGGAAATTTTTGAAAAGGCTGCAAAAAATTGCAGTATCATAATAGCTGTGGGGATGTGTGCCACATATGGAGGTATCAGCTGTGCCAGTAGTGACATTGTTGACCTTCTTGATTTCAGGGGTGTGGATTTTACACTAAAGGACAGATCAAAAGGAATGATCAGTGAATTGGGAATAGATAAGCCGGTAATAAATATTCCCGGATGCCCACCCCATCCTGACTGGATGCTTTTTACACTTGGTGCTCTTGTATCCGGGAATGTGAAAGTTCCTGATGATCTGGAAAAGGTTCTTGATGAATATGGCAGACCAGAGGTTTTTTTCCCACCAAAATATACGGTCCACGATGATTGTCCACATATCGATTCATTCAAGAGAAAAGAATTCAGCAAACACATTGGTGAGGGAAAATGTCTTCTAAAACTGGGATGCCGTGGTCCTTTTGCACATGCCGATTGCTCCCTTCGTAAATGGAACAACAAAAACAACTATTGTCCGCAGGCAGGTTCACCCTGTGTTGCCTGTGTGGAACCTGATTTTCCTGATAGTGCAAGGCCGGTTTATACAATTCAGGGAAGAAAGAAAAAAAGAGGCTGAAAATGGTACGGGTAACAATTGACCCACTGACACGTATCGGTGGTGGTGTTCGTCTGGATACTGAGGTAACTGATCAGGGAATAATAGCTCAGGCCAGAGTCTCAAACATGGACTTCAGGGGATTTGAACGTATATTCCAGCATGGAGATCCAAGAGATGCAGCCCTGTTGTCACAGCGTATATGTGGTGCATGTCCTGTAGCCCACTCAATTGCATCCAGCAGTGCTCTGGATGATTTGTTTGGTGTTGCGGAATCGGTTCCAAAAGACGCGCTTGTTGTGAGAAATATTCTTCAGGCAATGGAAACTATAGCCAATAATGCACTTCATACATACATTATGTGGACTCCAGATCTTCTAAATCCTGCCTACAAAGAGATATTAAGCGAATTCGGTAATTTTGGGAATATGATGTGGAGAGAGCTTCTGAAAAGATTTGCTCCTATAAACTACAGTATCAATGGAATTACTGTTGAGCCGGGTACCACCTATATGGATATTCTCTCTCTGAATACGAACCTGCACGAAGCAGGTGGTATCCTAGGAGGAAAAATGCCGCACCAGGTAGTAAATTATCCTGGGGGCCTTACAACCAGGCCAAAACCATCTGAAATTGATAAAGTGTCATCCATTATTGGTGACGTTAAAAAATTTTTCAATATCCATACAACAGGAATGGCGTTCGAGGAATGGCTTGATAACACATACAGAGCCTCAACACCATCAAAAGCAGCTGATTTTTTCATAGACCATCTTCAACATCTTACTGAGAAAGCTTACAGTGCCAGTAACTTATCAAAATATCGTGGATGGGGTGATCTTGAATTATATTCTGTATTTTGTTCTGAGCTTATCGGCGAACAGATTCTTGGTAATCCCATTAGTTTCAGGCTGGACAAAATCGGAGGATACAGCAATCTCTCTCAGATAAATTTCCTTTCCTATGGAGGTTATTACAATGTGGATTATGATGGTTATGATCCTGCAAATCCTCAGAAAGATCGGTTTCAGAATGCAGGTATTGTAACTGGTATTCTGGAGCATGAAAAATTTGATGTTAATAAGATTAAGGAAAATGTCGCACATGCGTTCTATAAAGATGATGATGACAGCTACAGGAACCCATTCAATGGAATAACTGAACCATACAGTGATCCTGATATGATCGATTATGAAGATTTTTCAAGAAAAGCGTATACATTCTCCAAAGCTCCCAGGTATAATGGAATTCCCTGTGAAGTGGGACCTCAATCCCGCTTACTTGTAATGGAAGAACCATTGATTACAGGCCTTGCCGAAATGTTTCAGGAGAATGGATATTCTCCGGTCAATACCTTTACACGTGTCCTGGCACGTCTTCATGAATTGATGATCATTATTGGTGAACTGGATAAATGGATAAATGTGGATCTTGACCTGAATGGAAAGTACAATATTGATATTGACATGTCAGATGCAAAAGATTCCAGAGGAATGGGTCTCTGGGAAGCAGGACGTGGATCTCTGGGTCACTGGGTGGTAACCGGAAACGATACAAAAGTTGTCAACTACCAGGTAGATTCTCCAACTACCTGGAATTTGAGTCCAGGAGATAGCAGAGACATACCTGGTCCTCTGGAACAGGCACTTGAAACTTCCTGTATATCTGCAGTTGAGAACTATTTAGGTGCATGTTTTGATAATCCCACAGGTATTCTTCATACAGGAAGGTCATACGATCCGTGTATCTCCTGTGCAGTCCAGACAATAGATCTTACCGGAAAAAAATCTTCGGGATACATAAAAATTGCATGATATGAATTTTCACAGAAATACCCGAAACATAGATCATATAAATAAGAGGGAAATGGAGCTTAGAATAGATGTCTGTTCCTGGTAGATCAATATGTATATTTGGCTGCGGAAATACCCTAATGGGTGATGATGGAGTTGGAGTAAAAGTAATTGAAAAACTCAGAACACTTGACAAACAGTGTCTTGAAAATGTAGAGATCATGGATGTTGGAATATGCAATTTAAATGTCCTCAATAAAATGAACAATAAATCCAAAATAATCATAATTGATTCAGTAGTGACCGGTTTAAAAAAAGGATCAATCATCCGCATTGATGGAAATGATCTCCTCACAAGAAATCATGAACAAACTCCTATTTTATCATTGCATGAAATGTCAATCTCAGATATTTTGCTTATTGCACAATATATTCAAAAACTTCCGGAAATTATTATTCTTGGAATTGAGATCGGAGAAAATGATAGTAAGTTCTCTGCAAAGTTATCTCCGGAAGTTCTTGAAGCCATAGATAAAATAGTTCCCCATATAATTAGAGAAATTAATACAGAAAATGCAGAACAGATAAAATACCCATGAATAATCAAATATCCGATTTAGAGTAAAATATGGAATGCAGAAAAATTACTGTCAGTGGAATTGTACAGGGTGTGGGTTTTCGCCCATTTGTTCATCAGTCTGCAAAAATTAATAGTTTGCATGGATATGTGATGAACCTTGGCAACAGCGTTGAAATTGTTGTTGAAGGTAATAAAAATAATATAGATCAGTTTTTGTCAGATCTTGTTAGAGAAAAACCTGTGTTATCAAAAATTGACAAAATCACAGTAACAGAATGTAACCAGTCGATTTTTACTGATTTTTCCATTGTTAAAAGTAAAAATTGTTCAGGATACAGCTCTATTATTGCACCAGATACCGCAATATGTCCTGAATGCATTCAGGATTTGTTTGACCCTAAAAGCAGAAGACATAATTATCCTTTCACCGGCTGCACGAACTGTGGTCCAAGATATTCGATTCTGAAATCTTTTCCTTTTGACCGAAAAAACACCAGTATTAAAGAATTCACTCTCTGCAACAGATGTAGTACTGAATACAGCAGTCCATCTGATAGGCGATTCAATTCTCAGACAATATGCTGTCCTGAATGCGGTCCATGGCACTCATTTATGGACAGGTTTGGAAATCTGGTGGCAGAAAGAGATGAGGCAATCAAACTGGGAGCTGAATTAATTGATAATGGTAGTATTGTTGCCTTAAAAGGATATGGAGGGTTTCATTTTGTATGTAATGCTTCACAGGACAGACCAGTTGCAAAACTTAGAAAAGCTTCTATGCGTCCTGATAAACCCTTTGCAGTTATGGTAAAGGACATTGATACTGTTTTCTCGGTTTCAAATGCAAATTCT
>SKZM01000021.1 GCA_007127385.1 Methanosalsum sp. | reverse complement strand
GTAAATAATGCAATTCGGAAACTGAAGGATCCAACCATTGGAGAAATAGATAAAAAAATCAAAAAGACCTCCTTTAAAATAACAAGGATGGGTGAGATGGTTGGCCGTAAAGTCTCTACTGATCTAGGGGTTGATTTTGGAGTGGTGGATCTCTCGCTTGCACCAACTCCTGAAATAGGAGATAGTGTTGCGGCAATAATAGAATCCATGGGAATTGAGAAGTGTGGGGCCCATGGAACAACTGCAGCTCTTGCACTATTAAATGATGCGGTTAAGAAGGGAGGAGCGATGGCATCTTCTTCGGTTGGAGGATTGAGTGGTGCCTTTATACCTGTAAGTGAAGATGCTGGAATGATAGATGCTGTTGAATCTGGATCACTGACTATAGATAAACTGGAAGCAATGACATCTGTATGTTCAGTAGGACTTGATATGGTTGCTATCCCCGGCAAGACTCCTGCATCTACAATATCTGCGATAATTGCAGATGAAATGGCAATTGGTGTGATCAATCAAAAGACAACTGCTGTCAGGATTATTCCGGCGCCTGGGAAAGAAATAGGTGACTATCTGGAATTTGGAGGACTTCTTGGACGTGCTCCTGTAATGAAAGTCAATTCATTGAGTTCATCTGATTTCATCAGCAAGGGCGGAAGAATACCGGCACCTCTGCAGGCCCTTCGTAACTGAATCAGTCCGATTATAAAGTTGGATTAATTTTATGGATACAGTTATTCCTTCTCTTTTTTCTTACTCTTTTTGTTCATTAATGTTGCATTTGTTTCCATTTTCACTATACCAGATACATTTTGCCTTCAAGCAAAAATCTCCTTCAGTATCTTTTTCAGTTGGCGATAAAAAAGGACATTTTTTTCTGTTTTCCACAATCTTGTTCATAGTCCTGGAACCTTTATATTAATTGATATTAGATTATTTAATAAATCTAATTAACTGATATATATCTCTGCTTATAGAATAATGACTTTTAATGCTATACAATATGAATCATCTTTACAGTTGCAACCGCTTCTGAATACCTGCAATCGAAAGGCCCGTGAATCTAATCTTGCCTGCAGATCACTTATCAGTCAAAGTTATCTCTTATTCTTTTTGCAATTTCTTCAAGATTATCGGTTGGAGGTTCTGTCCACACTATAGATTTCATACCTCCTCCTCCATCTCCTTCTTTACGTGGTATCAGATGAACATGTACGTGCGGAATCTCCTGGCCTGCGGTCTTTCCATTATTTATACCTATATTAATTCCAGGTAATGAGAATGCCTTTTCCAGTGCTTTTGCTACCCTGTTGACCGAAGAGAACAGTGAGGCAGCGTTTTCAGGCGACATGTCCGTAAATTTGGCAAAATGCTTTTTTGGGATAACTATTGTATGTCCTTCACTTGAAGGCCTAACATCGGCAAATGCAATAGAGAACTCATCTTCGTAAATTTTATGATATTCAATGTCACCGGCAGCTATTTTACAGAATAAACACTCCAATATGATCCCCCTGAACAACATTGTTTTCAATAATATATAGCATTTATTGACTACATGTAATATTTTTCCATATTGTTTTGATTTAGCTGGTAAAAGGTCTCTATTAAACCTAATTTGTTATTTAATCTGTAAAATAATCAATTTAATATTCACTGAGGGGCATTATATTCCCCGTGTAGACAAGATTGCTTGATTTAAACACAAATTAATTTTTTAACAAGTTATATATAATTCTGTTTTCATAATAATAATTTGAGTATCATATCAATTTGGAGGGTTAATAAATGACAGCATGGGAATATGACATAAGATCGGTTAGAACTGATGAATGGATCAACATGAAGAGAGATCTTGATGAAATTGGAATTGACGGATGGGAACTTATTAAGATGAGTGATGATACAAAGGAGAGCGGAATGAAAACAGCCGTTTTCAAAAGGCCTGTTGACTATGTGGATATGTAACTGATAATCTCATCCTCAATCTTTCATTACTTTTTTTGGAACCTTGAGATCCAATCATTTTGATTTTGATTTATGATTGATAAATCATAATTTTTTATATTTCCTGAAACCTGATCACATGCGTTCCAGTTTCATTTATTGTTGTATTCATTGAGCCGTCTATTTGCATTAATAGCATATTGACAAGCCTTATTCCAAATGAATCTGTATCTTCCAGGCTGAACATGTTCTCAATATCTACATTTTTGATAGCTATCTGGAGGATGTAATTCTTTTGTGATTCTTTTTCCAAATTTAAACAAATATTATTATTGTAGTTGAAGAATAAATGGGTCTGCTTTAGGTAGTGAGAAATAAGTTCATTGATGATCAACCCAAGAATTACTGTTGTATCAATATTCAAATAAATTCTTTTGGATGATATTTCCGGTTGAATAACTGATTTGGCTCTGTATGTGTGGAAGAGATAACCGATGAGACCTTTAAGGTATTCTTCCATATATACACAATCTATATTGCAGGACTCACTAACTTTCTCATGTGCAAGAGCCATAGATCTGATGCGTGTCTGACACTCAATAAATGTATTGTGAACATCTTCTGTGTCAATAAAATCCTTTGATTGGAGACTAAGCAGGCTGTTAACTACCTGAAGACTGTTTTTGACCCTATGGTGTACCTCTTTTATGAAATGTTGCCTGTAACATTTATCTGAATATATGTTATCTTCAATATCATGTATTACAATCATTACAGCTTCACTATCATTCCATTGGATCAACTTTAAAAAAACTTCACAGTCTATCAGGGTTTTGCTGTTTTTTTCCTGATGATTACTTGCAGGCGAAATTTGCCGGTAAAATTTCATTTCATTAACTTTTTTGATGTTATCCAGAAAGATCTCTGATCCCAGAAGATCATTTATTAGATACTCAGAAGACTGTTCTTTAAAATAAAAATTGAATTTACCTAACGCAAGATCATTAATTTCGAGGATATTGCCTGAAAGATCGCAAATGAAAACTGCTTCAGGTATACTATTGAATATACTGGTGAAATTATTTTTTTCTCTTTTAAGATCGACATATGAACTTTTTCTTTTTTGGGCTAAGTACTGTGACTTATGGTCCAATAGAGATCTGCTTACCATTAACAATCCGCCTGTAGTGAACAATCAAAAATATGTCTTTAAAAGTAAATTAAATACTACAGTACATATATTTCTAAGAAACTGTTCTCTGAAACTAAATTAGTAACTACTTAAAAATAGAATTTATACAAAGCCAGAATAGATCAGAATGAGCCTTTTATCTATCAGGAAATTGTTTTTCCTATAAAATATCCTGGCATAACATCAACGACCTCGATGGTGCATATGTCACCTGGAGAAACATTATCATCCTTAATGACAACCGGTTTGTATGAGTGTGTTCTTGCCATGAACCCTTCAAATTTTGCTTCCATTGAAACAAAGACTTTCCCTTTCCAACCTATCATTTCTCTTTTAGATTCGAGTTTGACCTCTTCACATGCTCTGTGGAGAATCTTTGATCTTTTTGCAACTATACGAGAATCAATGTTGCGATAGTTAAATGCTGGTGTACCTGGGCGGGGTGTATATCTGGAAATGTTTATTTTATCCGGACAATATTTTTTAATCCATTCAACACTTTTGCTGAAGTCATCATCGTTTTCATAAGGAAATCCTACTATTATATCTGTAAACAGCGTCAGATCATCAAACCTGAATCTGAACCTGGAGATTATATTATCAACATCTTTCATGGAATGGTTTCTGTTCATTGCACTTAATGTATTTTCAGATGCAGACTGTATGGGAAGATG
>SKZM01000098.1 GCA_007127385.1 Methanosalsum sp. | reverse complement strand
GAAATAATAATAATAATAATAATAATAATAATAATAATAGAATTAAGTTACTGATCTCCATGATCCGATTTTTCAATTTTTTTCCTGAACTTCAGATCCTTAAAAGTTGACTTTACCTTTTCAAGACTCCCTTTTGCGGCTTTTAGATACGATTCATCAACTTCCGGCATCTTCACTTCGACATATTCTTTTGGACTTTCTTTTTCCAGTTCAATTGCCCTTGAAGTATCAGGATGACATCTTTTTGAAGTCACTATCGACTCAATTGCATCCTTCCATTGGAATGACCAGGGTGAGTCAGGTATATCTGTATGACGGACTTTTTCTCGGGAGACTTTCATAACATCATGCGGACAGGCATTCACACAGGCACCGCAATATATACAGTACTCATCCTTCATTGCGATCTTGTGACCAATATCATCACTTTCCGGCACATACCAAAGATGTGAGGGACATACGTTAAAGCAGCCATGGCATCCATGGGGATCACATTTTTCAACATTGCCCTCCCTGAGACTGATCTGTCCCTCAAACGGTTTTTTCACACAGACCGCATCATACGGACAAATTGTACTGCACCAGGAACATCTGGTACACAGGTCATCATCAATTATGACTTTTCCTTTCAGAGCAGGAACCTGATATTTGTTATCAGCTCCTCCGGTGGTTCTTATTGCATCTTCAGGGCAAAGGCCCACACAGATACCACAGTAGTCACATTTATCTTCATCAACAAGTATCTGTTCATATGGTGAAGGATCAACCGGATCGGGCTCTCTTTCCACCATAACAAAGGCTTCACAGAATACGGAACATACACCGCATAGATTGCATTTATTATCATCTATTTCAATTGTTCCTTCTGCATTTTCATCAAATGGCACAATTTCATCCTTTTTTGGAATTGAAAATTCTACTGTGATAGCATCTTCAGGACATGATCGTTCACAGAGTGTACAGGGAAGACATTTTTCATTGATCTGTACACCTGAATCCAGTTTGGGGTATTGATCCTTCTGAGGAAGTTGCCCTGTAATCTCCATCCTGAAAGCCTTTACAGGACAGAAACCGGCACACATCCCACAGAAAGTGCATTTATCAATGTCCATCATCACAGGAGGAGCATCCATTCCTGTAGCGATTTCCTTAATGGGTCCAAGTTCCAGAGCATCGACCGGGCACACATTCACGCAGAGACCACAGCCGGTACACCTTTTATAGTCGTAATCCAGAACCTTCAGAGATTTTCCAGTATCTTCCTGATAGATGAAGTGGTTACCCTGGACATCCATATTCTTTTTTACAGTAATGGAATCCCCTTTTCCATCTTCGCTCAATCTGCGGCCTCCAGGATCTCATGGCCTATGGGACCGATCTTTTTGAGATGATCCACAAAATCATCAACTGTTTTTGCAAATCTTTCACATTCGGATGCTGATATCCAGAGAAGTCTCAGTCTGGAAGGGTCAATACCTGCCTCTTCCAGCACATCCTGAAGTGCTTCCAGTCTTCTCTTGGCACTGTAGTTTGCATGGACATAATGGCATTCCCCCAGTTTACATCCGGCAACAAGCACACCATCAGCACCGCCTTCCAGAGCCTTTATAACAAATTCAGGATCAACCCTTCCTGCACACATTGTCCTGATTATTCGGATATTTGTGGGATAATTTATCCTGGAAACACCGGCCAGGTCAGCACATGAATAACTACACCAGTTACACAGAAAACCAATTATCAGAGGGAATTCATCCCTGGATTCGACTGCAGCCTCAATCTGTGCAAATATTTGTTCATCTGTAAAGTGTCTCATATCTATGGCATCTGTTGGACAGGCAGCACTGCACGTTCCACAGCCCTGGCAGGATATCTCATCAACAACGGCTTTGCGGTCAATGATCCTGATCTTCCCAAACCTGCATACATCCTCACAGAGCCCGCAGCCTACACAACTGTCCTTTTCAACAACAGCACACAGAGGATCTGCTTCAAGTTCACCTGATCCCAGAAGCTTCATCACCTTTGCAGCAGCTGCGCAGCCCTGGGCAATTGATGACTGGATATCCTTTGGGCCTGTAGCACATCCTGCAATGAACACACCATCAATATGAGAGTCCACCGGGCGCATCTTAGGATGAGCAATTGAATAAAACCGGTCTGCTCTGCATGAGAGATTGAGCATTCTTGTAATTGTCTGGGAATTTTCCGGTGCTTCCATTCCTGTTGCCAGTATTATCATATCATAGGACTCCTGTCGTATCTCTGATTCAAGGGTATCCTCAAACCTGAGAGCAGGACGTCCCTGTCTGTCCATCAGAACCTGAGAGGCTTTGCCCCTGATAAAGTCAATGCCCATAGACTGTGTTTTTGTATAATATTCCTCATACATTTCTCCGGATGCACGTACATCGATATAATGAATGACAATTTCAATCTGTGGATATCTCTCCTTCAGTAGCTGAGCATTTTTCATTGATGCCATACAGCATACCCTGGAGCAGTATGGGTTACCCACTGATTCGTCACGTGAACCCACACATTGTATGAAAGCAACTCTTTCAGGTACCTTGCCGGATGACGGAACTGCAACCCTTCCCCTGGTTGGACCTGAGGCATTGAGAAGGCGTTCAAGCTCCATATTGGTTATAACATCCGGATATATTCCATATCCATACTCTTCCTTTCTGGAGGCATCAAAGAGACTGTAGCCCGTAGAAACTATGATCGCTCCTGCATTGAATGTGAACTCTTGTTCCTTTTGTTTGTAGTCAATTGCCTCTGAGGGGCATGCAAGACTGCAAAGGCCGCATCCGACACAGTAGTCACTGTTTATATAGGCCGTCTGGGGAACTGCCTGTGGAATGGGAATACTGATCGCTTTTTTCTTTCCGAGTCCATAGTCGAATTTGGAGGGTACCTCTACCGGACACACGCCAGAACAATCTTCCACACAGCCCTTACATTTATCTTCCAGCACATATCTGGGTCTTTTTATGCCTTTTATCTTAAAATTGCCCACATTACCTGTTATTTCAGTAATCTGTGAAAGTGTCAGAAGAGTTATATTTGGATGATTGTGAACTTCGGTCATCTTGGGTGCCAGAACACATATGGAACAATCATTTGTGGGAAATACTTCATTTATGAGAGCCATTTTCCCCCCGATCGTGGGCTCATTTTCTATAAGGTGTACATTATATCCTGAATCCGCAAGATTTAAGGAAGCCTCTATTCCCGTAACACCACCTCCTATGACCATTACATCGGTATTTATTCTGAATTTTTCAATATCAAGTGGATTTGAATGTTTCAACCTTGCCAGACCCATCTTTATAAGGTCAAATGCTTTCTGAGTTGCCATCTGGGGATTATCACCATGCACCCAGGAGCACTGCTCCCGAATATTTACCATTTCAAGGAGATAGGGATTAATACCTGCTTTTTCAATAACTCTTCTAAAGGTCTGTTCATGAAGTTTTGGAGAACATGCTGCAACCAGAATTCTGTCCAGGCTATTATCACTTATGTCTTCAATGATATAATCCTGGCCTGCATCAGAACACATGAACTGGACATCTCTCACCACAGCTACATCTTCAAGCTCTTCTACTTTGGAATGCAATATGTCGACATTAATGACATTAGCAATATTGAGACCACAATGACATATGTATACTCCAATTTTCATGATTATACACTAATATGCTGGATAATTTTTGTTAGAGATATAGTTTTGGTACATCAGAAACGATTCTAATGCTCCAGGACTTATAGATATTATATTGTCAGTAACAATCTTAAATTTTCAGAT
>SKZM01000217.1 GCA_007127385.1 Methanosalsum sp. | reverse complement strand
TGGCTGTGGTAGAAACAAGCCGTGGACTTGACCTGGCCAGCTCATATGAACATGATCTCGCAAGACTGTTTATATTTGATAATGACAATTCCAGGACCCTTGTCTATGATGTTACAGAACATGATGCTATCCGTGTGACAACCCTTCCATTTGGGCTTGATACCACAAGACATAGTGGATATTTTGACAATGCTCCCACTGTTAAAAATTCATATGGTGATGTTTATATCTTTGTTCCAAACCGTGATAATATGACAGTTATTGATAGTGGCCTGCATGGTGATCATTTCCATAATCCGAGGGTCGTAACTTCAGTTGATGCAGAAATGGCCCGGCATTATGATATCTCTCCAGATGGCCGGTATATCGCCTTTGCTCTTGATAATGAACAGAAAGTGCTGGTCATGAATATCGACAATCCAGGAATATATAATAAATATGATGATGGAGGTACGGGCTCAACCAGTCATGCCACAGTTAAATTTGATGAAGATGGATTGCTCTACATCGGGGAAATGAATACACCTGAAGGTGAGAATCTTAGAATAATCCAGGCTTCCAATGGAAATATCGTTGCAGAAGGTACTGCAGGAGACTCTCTGCATGGAGGGGTGTATTCTGAAATTACAGGAAAGGTTTATTTCAATGCAAGAGACAATACATATGGCCTGGTGAAAATTGGCAGTTCCGGTTATGAGGGCCTGATTCCTTATGATCATGAGGGCACCCATCTATCCAGGTCATGGGTAAGTGTGGATGGAAGCCAGTTGATATCATATACTGGAGACAGTGCACAGGGACTGGAATATTCTAAGATTGTGGTATATGACCTGGTAAATGAAGAACTTGAAAAGGAAATATCTGTCGAAGTTCCCAGAGTATCCTCTGATTATGGCTGGCCAAATTCTGTATTTGTGGAAAACAGAAACATGGTGGTTATTTCAAATCCTGCCGACGGAACTGTGGTCATGGTTGACATTGAATCCGAAAGTGTGAATGAAGTATTACTGGATGGTGATTTTCCTCAGGCCATTAGGGTCATAGAAGATGAAGATAAAGGAACTCTGTGGGCAGTAACTCCCGATGGCACGGTCCATCTTGTTAGCCTGGATCAGAAGAGAGTTATAGATCAATGGGAACTGGAAGATCCACCCGGTTCAAACAATGTCCTTGCACTTGTTTCTGCTGAAGATAGCGGCCATACGGATCATGATCATGAACTGTATGATCCGCATACATGGATAAGTCCCTATCTTGCTATGCAGCAGGGTCAGAATATCTATGAATCACTGGTTGAAAAAGATCCTGATAATGAGGAATACTACACTCAGAGATGGAACCAACTGAAGGATCGTCTTGTAGAACTGGATAATAGATATATGAACGAACTGGCCGGTGCAGAGAAGGATCACATATTTGTTTCCCATGAAGCATATGGGTACCTTGCAGATAGATATGGCTTTCATCAGGCCGGAGTGATCGGTATATCTGCAGATCAGCAACCCAGTTCATCTGCTATAGCATCTCTTGTAAACCGGATGGTTGAATCTGAAACATATATTCTCTACCTTGATCCGATATATTCTGATGCTTATGTTCGAACCCTTCAGAACAATGTTGAAAAGATAAGTGGACAGGAGGTTGAAGTGGAAACATTATACCTTATGACCGGTGAGCTGGATGGAATGGATTATCTTGATCAAATGGAATATAATTTAGAAGCCCTCAAAAAAGGTCTTCAGATAAATTAAAAAGATGTAAGTTATATACCAATGTTACATTTCATTTTGATAGAATAAGTTATTGTCAAATGATAGAGAGTAAATGTCAGGTGGAGCAGGATCAATTGAGAATGAGATTTTCCAGGGCCTATACCTTTAATTATTCTCATAAATTCCTATAAAAATGCCGAGGATAAAAAGATGAAAGAAGTGGTGCTTGAAGTTACGGATCTGGATGTTTCCCGAAGCAATACCAAAGTGATCGAGGGTGCTACCTTTTCAATTTACAGGGGTGACTATGTGGGTATTATTGGGCCCAATGGCGGGGGGAAAACGACCTTACTGCTAAGTATACTTGGGGAAATATCCAGTGAAAATGGGAACATTAAACTCTTTGGTCAGCCCAGCCATAAATTTACACAGTGGGAGAAAGTAGCTTATATCCCACAGAATGCCATAGATTTTGATCATTATTTCCCGTTGAGTGTGAGGGAGCTTGTTTCACTTGGGAGTGTTCGACGTTCAAACCTTTTTCGCAGATTAAATTCAAAAGACTGGAAAAAGGTCGATGAAGCAATGGATTTTATGGGTATCTCAGATCTTGCTGATCGAAGGATCGGGCAGCTTTCAGGGGGGCAGAAACAGAGAGCCTTTGTAGCCAAAGCACTGGTCCGGGATCCTGAAATTCTTTTTTTGGACGAGCCCATATCCGGAATGGATTTTGAAACCCAGGAAAAGTTCTATAAAATGCTGAGTAATCTTAACCGGCAAAAGAATATGACAATCCTTGTAGTATCGCATGATCTGACTGCGGTCTTTTGCCGAATGTCAAGGGTTATATGTGTCAATCACATGGCTTACGATTCACTCATAGAACCTGGTACAGATCCTAACGAGATTCTGCAAAAAGCATATGGTGAACATTTCCACTTTGTATTCCACTCTCACACATGCCAGGGTGATTTCAATGGTGTTTGATATTCTTCTTGGGGACCTTCCGCATTTATTGAGGATGCCTTTTTTCCAGATGGCACTGATAGGAGGGTGTCTGATATCTCTGATATGCTCTATTATGGGTCTGTTCATAGTTCTAAGGCAGGAATCCATGATCGGTGATAGTGTAGCTCACACAGCCTTTGGTGGAATTGCACTGGGATTATTGATCGGTGTTGATCCCATACTGACTGCAATGGTGGTCTCAATATTTTCATTGCTGGCGATCTCTTATATGAGAAGTAAAGGAATCGCGCAGTCGGATTCAGCAATGGCTATAATGCTGGCAGGTGGCTTTTCTCTTGGTCTCATAATTATCAGTATAGCAGGTGGATTCAATGTTGATATAATGGATTATCTGTTTGGTTCCATTCTGACAATTACAATTGAAGATATGATCCTTATAGGCATACTTGGAATTGCTGTTCTGTTAGTTGTTATTTTGCTTTACAAGGAACTGCTGGCAATTACATTTGATGAACGAGCCTCCAGAATGAATGGGATCCCGGTATCAAAAATATCCATTGTATTCAATATACTTATGGGAATTACGATCGTGCTTTCTATCAAAGTGGTTGGTATAATTCTTGTTGTGGCACTTCTTGTACTGCCTGCCCTTACAGCCCTACAACTGGAGATGTCCTTTCGAAACACGATTGCTTACAGTATTGTTTTTGGGCTCTTTAGTATGATATTTGGGATAATAATATCCGGGATGATGGATGTAGCTGCAGCAGGTGTTATTGTTTTTACCGGAATCATCATATTTTTATCGGTGACCGGATATAAGCGGCTCAGTCACGCATCCTAAGGTAATGGTATGATATCTACAATCATTACAGCAGGATGTTTTTGACATTCGATTATTTCAGTTCCTGTACGTTTATCACATTGAATATGGGCAAATTAATAGTAATTCTATGCAAAAAATTACATCTATGACAAATATTATGTTCTGTAAATGTCAGAATATACACAATCTATTATTTGTATGAACATGGCATGTTCTGTATGTGTCAGTATATACACGATCTATTATTTGTATGGACACGGAAGTTAGTTTATATTGCCTTTTTGCTCGTAGCTATATATAGTCATGT
>SKZM01000044.1 GCA_007127385.1 Methanosalsum sp. | reverse complement strand
TTATGTCGGTACCCGGGATCATACCCCGGATTTTTGGGATTACAAGTTTACTTGTTATTTTATCAGTGGTCCGTTCAATCGATATATCAAATATAACATCTGAAGCATGGAGTATATCTTTTTCCATGTTTTCCGGGTGGCTTCCTTTCAGACCCAGAAGATAGGTCAGGCAGTTATTATCTTTGGTAATTTCATAGAGAACGTTTATCAGCTTTCTTATCAGACCCATGTTGACACTCAGGTTTAAAAAGAATGAAAAATTGTCAATAATAATATTTATCTCTTCATCTGATGAATCTGCAATAATATTTTTCAGGCTGTATTCTACAAACTGAATAATATTTGTGTCGACATACTCATTTCCTATTGTATCTGCCATTTCTCCGCTGGGTGTGAAATAGTATTCCTTGTATACATCTATGAAAGTTATATTCTCTGTATCAAAATCGAGGTTTGTTATATCCCGATGAACATGTTCTTTGCGCCGTCCTGTAGTGAAATAATATGTTTTGCGCGCCTGAGTAAATTGATATAGAAAAACCTCTGCCATAGAACTGGGGTCTGCAGAGACGTATGTAAGTGATCTTTCAGGTATTCCGCCTCCGATACTTCTGTCCAGTGCTGAAATTCCTGTAGGGAGCAGTAAAAACCTGGAACTATCCTCGTAATCTGCTGAAATCCCATTTTGGTGTGATATGTTTTCAAGATAAGTCATAATATCAATTAATTTATAATATCTGGAGATATGTTAATAAAGGTTTGGCTTTTAACACAAAAATATCACCAATGTTTTTGTTCCACTCAAATGGAGTAATCTTTTCAGATCTTAATGTGGGAATATTACTTATATTGTATCACATATTGTAGTCACATAAATGACTTTATGGACACTTTTGACTTCTGACAAATCCAAAATAGTGGTTCTGCCTGTTAAAGATAAGAAAAATCTTCCAATATTTGTAGGAGAACTTACTTTAAGCAATACTAAAGCCGGACCCAGGCCACATAGATTCAGGGTTACCCGGAATGGGCAGGATGAACTACTCCCGCCAGAGGAACTGCTGGACCTGTTAAAAATTTCTGACAGGATCATGATCTCCCAGATATGTAAGGATACGATCAGATCACAGATAGAAAAAATGTTAAAGGATTTCCAGTTAAGCGCAGACATTATAAACGTCTGCAGATTTTGTTTGCTAAGAAACAAATTTAATTTTGTTAACACAAAATCGATCAAATACCACAAGGAACTTATCTGTCAGGATTGTGCAAAAGAGGAACTCCATAGATTTTTAGAAAACTCGGGGTGCAATTATGGAGAAGAGACAACCACATATCTGGAAGAACTGCTATTAAAGACCAGAGATCTGGACCGTACAATGGGTATCCTCAATCCAGACGAACTTGATTCCAGATTCACTCACTTTGACACCATTCAGTCAGAAACATCAAAATCTCACATTAAATTCAAAGATTTGCCACTATCAAAATCCCTTTGCAACATATACTCGAGAAAATCTGAAGATCTTCTTCCCGTCCAGTCTTTAGCTGTTGAAAAGGGCCTTTTTGATGGGGTAAATCTATTGGTTACCTCAGTAACAGCTACAGGAAAAACATTGATTGGTGAAATGGCTGGAGTGGATAATGCATTAAAGTCCAGAGGAAAAATGCTGTATCTTGTTCCACTTGTTGCCCTTGCAAATCAGAAATATGACCAGTTTTCAAAAAAATATGCAGAATTAGGTTTAAAAACATCAATACGTGTCGGAAGTACGCGTATAAGATCCTCAAAAAAAACTAATATGCGAACCACCCTGAAATCTGACCTGATTGTTGGGACCTATGAAGGGATTGATTATTTGTTAAGAAGTGGTAAAGCTGATCTGCTTGGACAGATAGGTACTGTTGTTATTGATGAAGTACACATGATCGAGGATCAGGAAAGGGGTCACAGGATAGATGGGCTGATTTCAAGGCTGAAATATATATCTCCGGAGTCCCAGTTCATTTATTTATCTGCAACAGTTGCAGACCCTGCGCTTCTTGGAAAAAAGCTCAACTGTGAAGTCGTTGAGTATGAATACCGTCCTGTTCCCATTGAAAGACACCTTGTTTACTGTCAGGAGCATCAAAAAAACAAATTGATGGCAAAACTTGTAAAGGAGGAATATTCTCAAAGATCTTCAAAAGGACATCTGGGACAGACAATCATATTTACCAACTCAAGAAAGAACTGTCAGAACATATCAAAAGCTCTTCCAATATCTTCTTCTCCCTATCACGCAGGAATGGTTCAATATGAGAGAAAAAAGGTCGAAGAACGCTTTCAAAATGGCAAGCTTCCTGTAGTGGTTACTACTGCTGCACTGGCTGCAGGGGTGGATTTTCCTGCATCTCAGGTTATTTTTGAATCCCTTGCAATGGGTATAGAGTGGATATCAATTCAGGAGTTCATGCAAATGCTTGGCAGAGCCGGAAGGCCGGATTATCATGATAGGGGCAAGGTTGTTTTACTGGCGGCACCTGAGAAAAGATATTCTTCCAATAAGAGTGAAACTGAAGATGAGGTTGCCATCAAACTTCTTAAAGGTGAGATGCAACATATCGATATTGAGTATGATGAAGAAGGCCAGATGGAGGAAATACTGGCATCTGCTGCGGTAACGGATTCCAAAAAGGATCTTTCCAAGATTCAGCGTTCAATGGTTGGAGGCTATGAAATAGATTTTCATGTCCGAAAATTAAAGAAACATGGTTTTTTGGATCAGAAGGGTGACAGGCTTACAATTACTCGAATTGGAATGATCGCAGCACAGCATTTTCTATCAGTATCAAAATGTATACTTATAAGAGATGCAGTTCTTGAAGAACGTGAACCGATCGAGATAGTAACCAATCTGGAATTATTTGATGCTGCCCATTTCAAATCGGCTGCTCAGATATCTAAAGCCCTTAATGTCAACCTTCCATCAAGGGTTTTTCAGGGTGCTTCACTTGATATCATTTTTGAAGGAGAGAGTATTTCCCGCCTTGATATAACTTTGCAGGATCAGTTATTCGAGTTTGCAACTGATTTTTTTACATGTGGATGTAAGGAATCTCCCTACTGTGGTTGTCCTGAACGTAAATTTTCATGTAAGATTCTTGAACTTCGTGAGGAAGGTTTATCCCCGGGTGCCATAATTGATATTTTTGAAGATATGTATGGTATAACGGCATATGGGAGTGACATTTTTGATTATCTGGAACAAGCTGTTCGGAACCTGGACGCAGTGGCTATGATGGCAAAAGTATATTCAAAACGTGATGTTTACGAGAAAGCAAATAGTCTTAGAAAGAGAATTGAAGGATAACTGTGCTGTCAATTATTGTTTCGTGATATTTTGATTGGCTGATATCAAAACTTATTAAAATGATGCCATCCTTTATGCAGTTACCTCAGGTGGGGATATAAGATGGATAACAAGTCTGAAGAAAATAAAGATGCAAAAGATAAAAGAAAAGTCACAATAGAAATTCATAAATCTGAAAATTTCAGACAGATCTATGCAATCGGTGCACTTGGAGGCCACAGTCCATATGATTTCAGGATAAGTTTTTATAATGATTCACCTCAAAGGTTCGGGCCACAAAATAACACACATGTTATAAAAAGGCAAATTGAAACCGAATTAATATTGTCTCCTCTTGCTGCCCTTGAACTCTCCAGATGGCTTAACCAGCATCTTCAGGGATATGAAAAAAAATTTGGTCCCATTACAAAACCCCGAACAAAAGTACCAGATCCAAAACCGACAGATAACAGCTCACATATACA
>SKZM01000145.1 GCA_007127385.1 Methanosalsum sp. | reverse complement strand
CTATCCACCTCTGCAGGATATGTAATCTTGTTTTCCTGCCTGGATTCACTCTGAATAAGCTCTTTTTGAACAGCTTTTTTAATTGTCTGTGGGGTGATGTTGTGTAATTTATTGTAACTTATCTGGATCTCACGACGTCTGTCTGTCTCCCGGATTGCTCTTTCCATAGAGCCGGTCATGTTGTCTGCATATAGAATAACGTGGCCATCTACGTTCCTTGATGCCCTTCCAATTGTCTGTATCAGTGATTTTTCAGAACGCAGGAATCCCTCTTTATCGGCATCAAGGATCGCAACGAGTGCAACTTCCGGGATGTCAAGTCCTTCCCTTAAAAGATTAATTCCTACAAGTACATCGAAATCTTTTTGCCTCAACTGACGTATAATCTCCGCACGCTGAAGGGTATCAATATCTGAGTGCATGTATCTGACCCTAACACCGGCTTCTGCCAGATAGTCGGTTAGGTCTTCGGCCATTTTTTTTGTTAGCGTTGTAACAAGTGTCCTGTAGTTCTTTTCAGTCGTCCTATCTATTTCTGCCAGCAGATCGTCTACCTGATTTTTGATAGGTCTTACACAGATTTCAGGATCTACAAGTCCGGTGGGACGTATGATCTGCTCCACCGGTTCCCCACTCAACTTTGTTTCATATTCTGCAGGAGTTGCAGAAACGTAAATAGCTGTATTGATCCTTTTCTCAAATTCATCATACCTGAGAGGGCGGTTGTCATACGCTGATGGAAGACGGAAACCATGTTTTATCAGAGATTCTTTCCTTGCTCTATCACCATTATGCATTCCTCGTATCTGGGGTATTGTTACATGGGATTCATCGATTATCAACAGATAATCTTCAGGAAAGAAGTCAAGTAATGAAGAAGGCGCTTCTCCTGGCATTCTTGCGTCAAAATGGCGGGAATAGTTTTCAATGCCACTACAATATCCGATCTCTCTTAACATTTCAATATCAAAACGTGTTTTCTGTGAAAGTCGCTGGGCTTCAAGGAGAAGGTTCTCAGATTCCAGTTCACTTAGTCTGTTCTCCAGTTCATCCTCGATTGAGCTGATCGCCTTTTCAATTCTTTCCTCAGGCATGACAAAATGTTTTGCAGGATATATAACAACACATTCACCGTCGTTAACAGGTTTTGTGACTTTGCCTGTTACCGGGTGGAAGTATGTGATCCTGTCGATCTCATCTCCGAACAGTTCGATCCTTATTCCGTAGTTTTCCTGTGCAGGATATATTTCTATTGTATCTCCTCTGGATCTGAATGTGCCCTGTACTGGTTCTATGTCATTTCTTTCATATTGGATGTTGACAAGATTTGCAAAAAGAGAGCTTCTATCAAGCTCTTCTCCTGGTTGCAGCATAACGGTCATGTTTTTCCATTCTTCAGGAGATCCAAGATTGTAAATACAGGAAACACTGGAAACCACAATCACATCTCTTCTTTCAAGCAGAGATTTGGTTGCACGCAACCGTAGCTTATCAATTTCTTCGTTTATTGAAGACTCCTTCTCAATATAGGTATCTGTTGTGGGAATATATGCTTCTGGCTGGTAATAATCATAATAACTGACGAAATATTCTACAGCGTTATCAGGAAAAAACTCCCTGAATTCGGAATATAACTGGGCTGCAAGTGTTTTGTTATGGGCAATCACAAGTGTTGGTCGTTGCACATTTTCAATTACATTTGCAACAGTGAATGTTTTTCCAGAACCTGTGACGCCCAGCAGAGTCTGATGCTCAACTCCGTTTGATATGCCATCAGTTAGTTTCGAAATAGCTTTTGGTTGATCTCCCTGAGGAGTGTAATCTGATACAAGTTTGAAGGAGTTCATGTCAAGTGGTTAGTTTATTGGTTATTTTTATTAAACATTTTTTATTAATATTGATATCATAAATAACTTATTATAAGGACTGGCTGGATATCTCTTTACAGAATTATGTATGTGTACCGATGCAGTTAACTGTTGCACCAATGATGTGAATACAGTTATTTGAAACCTGTGAGATCATCGTATCAATATATCGATTTAGACCATAAATATAAACAGCGCAATAATCATCAGAATAATTGCCAGCATGATCAATATTTTTGCACTCTGATAATCACTGCCAAAAATGATAGGTATGGGGCCGATCATTATGATTCCTCCCCCACGTAAATCGGACTTGTTTTCTCTATTGTTTTTCTGTTCCATATTGGATTCTGAGCCAGACCACTGTTTCTCATGATATTCCTGTTGATATCTGCTATTGACATCCTGTTTATAATAATCTCTGTGCCAGTTTTTCTGAAGACCTGCGAAAACTATTAACAAAAATCCTGTAAACACAAACATGAATCCAATAATGATCAGAAGCGGCCCTATCACCTGGCTTTCCTCCACATAAACAGGTATGCTATAATTATTACAATTGCCAGAACTGCCATTGTGAATGCCATTTCAGTTGAAGTGCCAACAATTATTGGTATAGGGCCGATCATGATAAGCCCTCCAAACTCTGTATTGACATCCGCATCTATGAATAGTGTTAACAAAATACCAGAAAAAATTAGAACAAAACCCAGTATAGTGATCATTATTCCTTTATTGATCAGCTCTTTTCCTGAATCCATGGGTAAAAATTATCTTTTATTTAAATTAAATGTATGCCTGTGCCTGGATGGTAAGCTTCGACCTGTGATGAATTATTTGTCTGTGTCTCTTCTTCATCTGCAATATATCGGTATTGGCGCTGGTTCCTATTGCCTCGTCTCTCCAGCAGTTGTTTGCGATACATTCTTGAAAGGTATGTTGAAACTGTGCTGAGTTTGATATTTCCGTAAATGCGCTCATAATGCTGCTGTATATCCTGGGATGTAAACCAGACTCTTGGGTATTCATATTTTAAGAACAGTTCAAGTCTTTCACTGATTGTAAGTGTTGCATCATTGAGCTTTTCTTTTAGTGACACTGAGGTTTTTGTTTTCTCCTCATGTGAAGTCTGTTTTTGGGACTGCGGTTGGATTGTGTTTGCCTGATTGACCTGTGAATGGAATACTTCAGGCTGTTGGTTCTGTTTTGTGATTGGTTGTTGCGGATTGTTAATACTCATTCTCTGCTGATTGTTAACATTATGCGGATAACTGTTGTTTACAGGGGGCTGGCTGTTCATTTGCTGGCCAGGATTGTAGTTCTGATAGTATTGTTGTTGCTGGTGATAATTTTGAGGTATGTTTTGAACATTTGGTTGATCAGCCTGGTTTTGTGGAGTATTAAACATAAATGGCTGCTGATAAGGGGTGTAATTCTGCTGAAAATTGATCGGTGGTGGATTCTGTTGTGGGGGAGTTTGTATGTGATATGGATTGTATTGCTGTAGATTTGGAGGATTATATGCCTGATTATACTGTTTCATGGATTCATGCGAAGGCTGCATATTTTGTCCATATGGTTGATAGGCAGGAAAAAAAGATTGTTGTGGTTGATTGGGCAAGTATTGGGATGAGGATTCGGCCGACGGAAATTGAGTATTTTCAATTGACTCGATGAACTTTAATAAACACTCTTTCCAGTGTTTTCCATCAAATTCGATATTTGCTTTTTTTGTTCCGTCGTCATCCATTATTTGAAGCCGAATCTTCATCCTTTCGCCTCGTGATAGATCCATCTATCCCCTCAGATGACGGATCACAAACCATTCATCCCCTCAGACTATGGTTTATGTGGTTTATTGTAAGTTGTGTTTGAATGATAGCTGTGAATACTATCTATCATTCATGTTGTTTAACTTCCTACTAAATACCAGTTATATTTTATTATATATAAGGGTATTGTTCT
>SKZM01000189.1 GCA_007127385.1 Methanosalsum sp. | reverse complement strand
TTTTCATTTCTTTAACTCTGAGGATATTCCATCCACAATCCCCGCATTTATCTTCAGTTATGGTGAGCCTGCCTTTATCCGGCAGAGATTGAGTATAACCACATCTCTTAGTACACCCAAGAAAACGTGACTTTTCCGTCTGTATCACAAACATGCTCCCATCACATTTAGGACAGTCTCCTATAATTTCAGGAGGAAAGCACTCTTTTTCAAACTCACATGTAAAACATGGCCCAATACCAACTGACCAGTGGTATTTTTTACCAACTTTTATAACTGCAGAACCTCCCCTCCTGCATTCACTGCTTCTAAGAATTGACAGTGCACCCTTTTTAGGAAGAGGATATGTATTTTTGCATTGAGGATAGCCGGTACAACCTACAAACCTTCCATTATCTGTCTTAATTATTTTCAATATTCTGTTACACTGGGAACAATATCCTATGAAATTTTTTTTGTCTTCCTGTGCAGTTTCATCAGATATGGCTGCAACTACCTTTCTTGCCAGCCTGTCTTTACCTTCAAGAAGACAAGAGTACATCTCTTTAATCAGAGCCGTCCCTTCAAGAATAGCAGAATCAATATCCGTATTCCCTGATTCAACATCCTGTATGAGTGATTCAATACGTGCACGTACTTCCGGTTTAATTACAGAGGGAACGGATTCATTTAAGGCATCCATTAAAACAAAACCCCGGTCCATAATAGATACGGTCTTACCCCTATTTTCAAAATAGCCTCTTTTCTTATTGGTTTCTATATGTCCAGAAGCTGTTGCCTTTGTCCCAATTCCATTATGATCCATCAGTGTCAGAAGTTCAGCTTCGGTCAGCTTTTTTGGAGGAGTGGTCTGGGACATATTGCATGAGATCTCCTCAATATTTACATCATCACCTATTTCAAGCCGGGGTAGCAGTTTATCACTGCTTTTCTCAAAGGGATATACCTGCATCCATCCAGCATTCTTCATGACAGAACCTTTTGAATCAAATATCTCATCCTTTACAAGAACAGCTACATGAGTTTTTTCAAAAATTGCCGGAGGCATAAGATTTGCAAAAAAATGGCGCACAATAAGATCGTATATACTCCAGTAATCAGGATTCTCAGACAGTTTCGTAATATCTTTCTTTGATGCGGACTTTATTGGATATATCGGAGGATGGTCATGAGAATCTTTCTTTCCGTTTTTAGGATGGAGCTCACCGGGAAGAAGTGATACACAATCATTGTAATGTCCATTCCTGAACTCATTAATAATTTCCGCGAACTTGAAATCTTTGCTGTACTTATTTGTTTCTGTTCTGGGATAACTGATAAATCCTGCAAGATACAGATCCTCAGCTATCTTCAGCGTGTTTTCAGGACTGATTCCCAGAAAATTGGATCCTCTTTTGAGAAGTTCATTTGTATTAAGCGGGTTTGGGGGATTAACAGAAGATTCCTTTACATTCTTTTCAAATATTGATCCATTACTGCAGTCTTTGATCTTCCTATAGACACTCAATGCTTCATCTTTGCTAAAGATCTTTCCTTTCCTGTAAGATCCTGAAAAATTCATTTCTCCTGAATTAAAGAGAGCTTCAATCTTCCAGAAATCAGTGGGTTTGAAATCTCTGATGGTGCGCTCCCTTTCATAAACAAAGCCACATGTTGGACTCTGGCAGGGACCAACTGAAAGTATCTTTTTTGTCCTTATATGCTCCCTTACAGAAAGTGTTATAAAACGGGTAAATGCAACTCCCATTTTCAAATCCAGAATCTGGCGTGCTTCAGCAGCCATTGCCATATTTTCATCAGGTTCAACAAGTGAGTTAAAAGCTCTGTTGATCTCTTCCGGAGAAAGTGAAGAAAACTTTGCCCTCTTAAAAGGAACATCTGACACCTTTGAGGCAATATACTTAGCTTCAAAGCCTATATTTTCACCTTCCCGGTCATAGTCACAGGCAAGGATTATCTCTGAAGCTTCGTTTGCAAGTTTTCTGATAGCATTGGCATATTCCTCCTTTAATATCTTTCTTTCAGGTTCTATATCCAGTAAGGTCCCGGGATCAACAGCTCTCCAGTCTTTGTAGGCAGAAGGGTAATCATAGCCCATAATATGTCCTGCCATCCCCATGATCTTCCATGATCGGTTTCTGGAACTAAATTCATAAACAGGAATACTCTCAATCCTGATACGCTTATATTTTCCATTGCTTAGTATACTGGCTATCTGCTCAGCAGCCCTGTTCTTCTCAGTGATTACAACCGTTGTCATATATACACGCTAAAATTTGTATTAATTCAAATATGCCAATCAACAATTCTTCAAATTCCGGGATCATGTCATTTCAAGATCAGACTTGAGGTCGTATATCTCATCCTTCATTTGTTCAATTTCATATCTGTACAACAAAATACCTGCAAATAACAGCAAAAAGGCAGCAAAACTGATCAGAAGTGTAATTATGATTGAAGTACCCTCCAGACCTCCACCAGCTGTCCCATAGAATGTATCACCAAACATTACAGGATGGACAGATCTCCATAATCTTATTGAAAGGAAACTGAGTGGGACTGATATAAACCCAACGATGCCAAAAATAGCTGATAGGCGTGCACTTTTATCACTTTCATCTATGGATTGTCTGACAGTAAGATATGCAATATAAACTAAAAACAATACAAGTGATGTGGTGAGCCTCGGTTCCCATACCCAGTACCATCCCCATGCAGCCCTTGCCCATATGGACCCTGTAGCAAGTACCAGGAAAGCGAACAGAACACCTACCTCAGCTGCAGATACTGCCAGATGATCCCACTTTTTACAGGAAGTCGACAGATACAGTATGCTTGAAATAAACACAATCATGAATGAAATATAAGAAACTATTGCAATAGGTAGATGAATGAAAAAAATATTGAAACTTTTATCCAGCAACTGACCTGCATCATCATACATTGAAGGAGAATAATAAAAAACCATAGCAATTAAGCCGATCATTGATAACAGCATTAAAGGCAGCAGTATTCTCTGGATATTTGACTTCATATAACTCATTTGATAGTGAACCTTTGAATGATATATTTTTGTGCTATCACGGTCATATTGATTAATAAGCTTTCTGCTAACTGGTCATTCCTGAATCGTATATTCAAACAGAATTCTGGATATTACATAGAATATTATTACATATACTCCAAGAAGCCTCAATTCATCAATAATATCTGAGATTGAACCTCCTGCAAGTATCTTACCTGTAGATATAACAGCGGGGATTATCACAGGGATTATTAGTGGAAATAGTAACACAGGCAGCAGCAGTTCACCACTTCGACTGTTAATTGTAATAGCAGACAGAAGAAGGCCAACACAGACAATACCGGCAGTTCCCAGAAAAATGATCAAAACAAGCTCAGGCACTCCCTGTATAGTATAGTTAAACATGACTGAAAACAGGGGAATGACCAGCATCTCAACAATAAAAAGAAGCATTATTGTAGAGAGCATTTTGCCTGTATAAATAGCACCTGTATCTACAGGACACATTCTCAGTCCATCAATACACCTGTTTTTTATCTCATCTGAAAAGGAACGGGATATCCCGATAGTTGCAACGAATGCAAATGATATCCACAAAATTCCAGGTGCCAGTTGTTCAATAACTTCCATGTCTCCTGCAACATCACTAAAAGAAATACCAAATATCACAATGACAATCAATGAAAATACTATCATGGAATTGAGCATCTGCTTTGTGCGAAATTCGGTCCTCAGATCTTTAATGGCAATATGAAAACTTTTTAGCATAAAAGCTACTCCAGAACATATTCAGTATCACAATCAAAAACCTAAAATTTCTCTGTATATCAGTTCAAAATCTTCAGCATCGCCTATATCCGATTTCTGGCGGTTAAATACTATTTTTCCATTTTGAACTATTACAGCCCGGGTGCATAATTTAAAACCATTCTCAATATTATGGGATGCCATGATCTTTACCCTGATATCCTTATCTCTTATTACAAAATTGTTGAATATTTCTGTAGCTTCAGGGTCAAGACCAGAATATGGTTCATCAAGAAGAAGAACGCAGGGACTATGAATAAGTGCCCTTGCGATTGAAAGTCTCTGTTTCATTCCCTTTGAGAAGGTTGCTACTCTATCCCGCATACGCATATCAAGACCTGAATCACTGATAAGCTGGTTAACCCTGTTCTTGAGTAACTCTTCATCAACTCCAAACATTCTACCATAGAACAGTAGATTCTCCTCAGCTGTAAGGCTATCATAAAGAAATGTATCATGGGATACAAGACCAATTGACCTTCGGACATCCACTGAATGCTTATGTGCTTCACGCCCTTCTATAGAAACAATACCTTTTGTGGGTTGTGTGAGTGTTGCTATTGTCTTGATCAGAGTGGTCTTTCCAGCACCATTTGGACCAAATATAACGACAAATTCCCCGCTGGACACTTCCATATTGATGTTACTTAAGACTGGCCTTCCACCAAAGGTCTTATGCAGCCCTTTTACGGATACGATAGAATTCATCTTAATGTATCTTACCTTCTCATCTTATTTATAAAAAAGAGGATTCAGTTAAGTTCCACTCTTTCACCATTGACCATATATATAACACTCTGGCATATGTTGCATGCATGGTCCCCAATTCGTTCAAGGTACCTTATGACAAAAAGAAGATTTGATGCATTGATGATTATGCTCTGATCTTCTGCCATCATCTCTATAAGTTCCATCCACACAGAATAGAACAACCTATCGATCTTATCATCCTCTTTTGCAGTCCTTTTAGCAAGTTCAACATCTGAAGTTTCAAATGCCCTTATTGAGTCCCTGAGCATAGAAACAGCTATATCCCCCATCTTTTTTGTATCAACCAGTGGTTTAATATGACCATTCTCGATTCTTTCAACAAGCTGTGCTATATTGACTGCAAGATCACTCATCCTTTCAAGATCCAGAGACATCTTGATACATGAAGTTATAAATCTCAGATCACCCGCCATTGGCTGCTGCAGGGCAATTAGTCTGAAAGCTGAGCGTTCAACCTCAACCTCTTTTTCATCAACCAGATCATCCATTTCAATGGTGGTCCTGGCAAGCTCATGATCAAGATCTATAAAGGCCTTCATTCCATTCTGTATAATCTGGCAGGAAATATCCCCCATATCAACAATATTCTGTTTCAAATAAAAAAGTTCTTTTTCATATCTTTCTCTCACCATTCGATCACCCAAATCTTCCGGTAATATAATCTTCTGTACTCTTTTCCTGCGGATTCTCAAAAATCTGTTCAGTATCTCCGTACTCGATCAATTCTCCCAGCAGGAAATAAGCAGTGTAATCAGATATCCTTGCAGCTTGCTGCATGTTATGAGTCACTATAACTATAGTGTACTCATTTTTTAAATCCATTATCAATTCTTCGATCTTGGCTGTTGATATCGGGTCAAGGGCACTGCAGGGTTCATCGAAGAGTATTATTTCAGGTTTTACCGCAAGTGTACGGGCTATACATAATCTCTGCTGCTGGCCGCCACTTAGATCCAGAGCTGATTTACTTAAACGATCAGATACCTCATCCCACAGAGCTGCTGAACTGAGCGCTTCTTCAGTTATAGATTCCAGTCTCTTTTTATCTTTTTCCCCATGTATCCGGGGACCATAAGATATGTTGTCAGCAATCGACATAGGAAAAGGATTGGGTTTTTGAAATACCATCCCAACTCTTTTTCTAAGCTCTACAACATCAACGTTATCATCATATATGTTCTCGCCATCGACAAGCACTTCACCCTCAATCCGACATGAGCGTATCAGATCATTCATCCTATTAAGGCATCTGATGAATGTGGATTTACCACATCCTGACGGACCAATCAGAGACGTTACTTTGTTCCTGGGAATATCAATTGAAATGTCTTTTAGTGCATGGGTGGTACCATACCAGAGATTCAGATCATTTATCTGAATCGCTATATCAGAATCTTTAATCAGTTTTTCAGTCATTGCTTTACCTCAGATAAAACGCCTGTTTTTAACAATTTATAATCTCAGTTTCTTCCTGTAATGCCTTCTAATAAGGATAGCAATGGAATTCACTCCAAGAACTATAAGCAACAGGACCATTGCTGTGCCATACTGAATATGTCTTGTCCCGGTTATATCAAGGCCGGATGTTGCCAGCACATATAAGTGATAGGGAAGTGCCATGAATTGATCAAATATTGAACTGGGAACACGGGGAAGGAAATAAGCTGCACCTGTGAACAGGATCGGAGCAGTTTCTCCTGCAACCCTTCCTATGCTCAATATTGATCCAGTAACTATACCAGGCAGTGCTGCGGGTAAAACTATGTTCTTAACAGTCTGCCATTGAGTAATACCAAGAGCAAGAGATGCTTGCCTGTATTCCATTGGAACTGCTAACAATGCTTCCTGGCTCGAACGTATAATCACAGGTATTACAAGTATAGCCAATGTCAATGATGCCGCAATCACCGACGGACCAAAACCAAAATACCTTACAAACAGTGCCAGCCCAAATAATCCAAAAACTACGGAAGGCGTACCTGCTAGATTATTTATTGCCATCTCTACGGTCCATTTAAATCGGCCTGGTTTCGAATATTCATTAAGATACACTGCAGCCAGTATTCCCAGAGGCAGGGCCGCCAGCATTGAACCGATTATGAGTGTAATGGTGCCTACAATCGCAGGGAATATTCCACCTTCGGTCATCCTGCTTCTGGGCATTTCAGTCAAAAAGCTCCAGCTGATTGCACTGTAACCATTGGATATAATGTAATAAAGAATAACAGTCACAGCAAAAATCACAATGCTGATGGAAACTCCTATGAGAGCAAATGCAATTTTTTCAGAGATTTTTGGGTTCAAACGCATCAGGAACCCTCCAGTTTAAACCTGTATTTATTCTTTATCAGATCCGCAATCAAGTTGATCAAAAACGTCATTATAAACAGTACCGAGCCCACTGCAAATAATGCATGATAATGCTCACTTCCCATTGGCACCTCACCCATCTCTAGAGCAATTGTCGCAGTCATTGTCCTGACCGATTCAACGATACCCTCAGGCATACCCGGAATTACTGCGGCATTGCCTGTGACCATCATCACCGTCATGGTCTCTCCGATCGCCCTGCCCATTCCAAGCATCACAGCTGCAGAAATACCTGAAAGTGCTGCTGGCAGTACTACTTTGTATATTGTTTGCCACCGGGTTGCTCCCATGGCAAGAGATCCTTCTCTCATAGATGAAGGGATGGAACTTATCGCATCCTCAGATATTGAGATGATCGTAGGAAGTGCCATTATTGCAAGCATGATGGAACCTGTAAGGGCCACCTGGCCGGTCGGAAGATCCAGCAGGTTCTGAATATATGGTGCAAGTACTACAAGACCAAAAAAACCATATACCACAGAAGGTATTCCTGCCAGAATTTCAACAAAGGGTTTTAGGAAATCGGCAATTTTGGGATTCGCGATCTCTGAAATGTAGATTGCAGATGTAATTCCCAGAGGAACTGATATACATATAGCTCCAAAAGTCACTACCAGTGATCCAAGAAGAAGTGGAAGAAGTCCATAAAGAGGTGGTTCAGAGGTCGGATACCAGAATGATCCAGAAATAAAGTCAATTAAGGATTCGGTCCTGAAAAGAATAAGCGCATCCCTGAAAAGGAACAGACATATCAGGAAAAGGATAATAATAGTAATAGAACTTACAATAAAAAGTGTTGATTCAAGTAATCTTTCTTTATGCTGCCTTTTAAAAACCATGTTATCTCCTTTTAACAGACTTGTTACGGTTTAAATCATGATCAACCTTTATTCTACACGAAAATAGCCAATCTCTGATACCAGATCCTGACCTTCATCACTCAGGAGAAAATCTATAAATTGCACTGTAACTCCCGAAACATCATCACGACTATAATAGTAAAGAGGTCTTGCAAGAGGATATTCCCTATCTTCAATTGTAGCAGGGGTCGGAGCAACAGGACCATTGCCAGTATCAAGAGCCAGAGTTTTGACTCGGTCAGTTGCATATGCAAAGCCAATATATCCTATGGATCCTCTGTTCTGAGATACTTCCTGTACAACGCCTCCGGTCGCAGACATGGATAATGCATCTGAACGGAAGTTATCGTTTTTTAGCACTTCATTTCTGAAATACTGATAGGTTCCTGAACTGCTGTCACGGGTGATCGAGCTTATCCTTCGGTCCTCGCCTCCTACGTCTTTCCAGTTGCTGATGGAACCGTTATATATTCCTCGAAGCTCTTCAAGGGTCAAATGAGATACCTCGTTCTCCGGGTTTACAATAACTACAATACCATCCAGGGCAACAATATGTTCCACAGGATTTACTCCTTTATTTTTTGCTTCTTCGACCTCTGATTCTCTCATTTCTCTTGATGACATGGCCACCTGAATCTCACCATCAATAAGTGCTGCAATTCCAACACCAGACCCACCACCAGCTACAGAAACTGTCAGATCCGGATTTTTTAGCATGAATTCTTCAGCTGCAAATTGAGTAAGCGGCAGAACAGTATCTGATCCTTTGATCATCATCCGGGTATCATCACCCGGGCGTTCCAGGCATCCGGGAAGGAAAAAGGTGGTCAACATAACAAGAATAATTATTAATACATGTAATATTTTTAGCCTTATCATTGACATCAAACCTGAAACATAAATCACAGATCAGTTAGACTTCTAACATAAAGAGTTGTATTTAGTTATTTTCATTATATTCTATATAGGGATATAGAGAATATTTAGAGATGATTCAATCTCAGATTATCATTGTTGGGCTATGAACGATTCAAAGAATCGCACGGATAACTGACTTGAACGGGCCCATCAAATGAAATGAATTACGCAGAGTAAGCATTTCTTTAACAAGTGTAGATGGTGTATCAATATCTCCGTATTGGGCGATCATTTTTTTCATATGTGCATTATTCACTGACCGGAGCAAATCATTCCAATCATCATCTGTGAACTTTCCTGCCAGTTCATGTAATTTCATTCCCATGTCAATTTCCGGGCCAATCTCTTTGCGCCATTTTTTTTCATACTGGCAAAGATAGTCAAGGCTGGCATCTTCATCTGAAACAGAATCTGCTGCAACCTTTCCTGCAATCTTTGCACATATAGCACCGGGATAAATACCTCCACCTGAAGTGGGTTTTACCTGCCCTGCTGCATCACCTACAACAAGAACTCCATCTGATGCTGTTCTTTTGAGAGGGCCCAGAGGTATCCCCCCAATTGTAACATCCAGTAAAGAATCCCCATGTCTGCCAAATACATTGGAATTTGAATTAAGAAAGGATCTCAAATATCCAAGAGCATTTGATGATTCAATGCCACTTATACCAAGGCCTATTCGGGATATGTTTTGGTTTACTGGAACGGTCCATGCAAAAAAACCGGGCGCCACAGAACCTGGAAATACTTCTACAAAATTGCTGTTTTTTGATCTATAAAGCGTTTCGATCTGGACCCCTGAAATGATCTCTTTTACATTACCAAGACCTGATACTTTAGCAACCTTTGATTTGATTCCATCTGCTCCAATAACTATACGTGTTTTTATTTTCTTTTTAATACCATTATGAAATACTATAAGTTCCTGATGATCATTACACCAGTGAATGTTCACCAGCTTTGTTCTCAAAGAAACATCAACGCCTGCATCAACAGCAGCAGAAACCAGTTTTTTATCCAGTGCTTTTCTTGAAACTACATAGGCCTTTGTCTTTTTACCGTCAATATCAAGGCATTGACCTGATGGAGAATAAACAAAGGCACCACTTATTTCATTGAGAATAAAATCATTGCATGGGTCAAGGTCACACTCAGTAATGGCACGTGTACCCAGCAGGCCAGTACATTCTACAGGAGAACCGATTGATGCGTGTTCTTCTATCAGAAGGACATTTGCACCATTTAGAGCTGCATATCTTGCAGCAATGCTTCCTGCCGGTCCGGCACCAGCTACTACTATATCGTATTCCATTAAACCAGCCACCTTGATCCATTCTGAGCATATAGCTGTGAGCTTACGGGCCTGCTGGGATTTGAACCCAGGATATAAGCTCCGGAGGCTTATGTGCTATCCACTACACTACAGGCCCCATCAGGATATTGAATAATTAAAGAGACAGATACACCATAATTTATAATAACTTTTTTATATAATAACTCTATTCTACTAATTGCAGCGCGACATCACCTATTTTTCCTACCTTTTGTTCCACATTTTTGTCGCAAAAGCCATATTTTACCTCCAATCGCGCTGCACAATCAGATGTTATACACTACAATCAGAATTGTACAGTTGAACATGTATCCTCTGTTTTCAACAAAACCATTTTTAAGACAAGGTGTAACACTTGCTAAAATAATATTTTTAAATTTATAATGGAATAAATAGTAAAATTAAAAAGAGTGCACTATACAGAAATAAATACTGCAACATACTGATATTAGTGTTTCTATAGTTATTATTCAATAACTATAGATCACCAGCTCAGTTCTGCAGAACAATTTCTATATTGATATCTTTTGGAACCTGAATTCTCATAAGCTGCCTGAGTGCACGTTCATCTGCAGCTATATCAATTAACCTTTTATGCACACGCATTTCCCAGTGATCCCATGTAGCAGTACCATCTCCACTTGGACTTTTTCTCGCAGGTACTACGAGTTTTTTAGTGGGTAACGGAACAGGCCCTGCAACACTAACACCAGTGCGTTCGGCAATTGCTTTTACTTGTTCACAAACACCGTCCAGATTCTTTGGACTTATCCCTGATAATCTTATTCTTGCTTTCTGTGCCATGTTTTTCTCCCAAAAAAGTTAAAGGAGGAGTGTTTATTCTTTCTTCTTAACACTCATACACATACCGGCAGCAATTGTCATACCCATATCTCGGATGGCAAATCTACCTAAATGTGGTATTTCCTTTACAGGTTCGATCACCATTGGCCTTGTGGGTCTAACAGTGATGATTGCTGCGTCTCCCGCCTTGATAAATGTTGGATTTTCTTCCTTAACCTGACCGGATTTTGGATCAAGTTTCTTATCCAGTGACATAAATGTACAGGCGGTCTGTGTTGTGTGACAGTGGAATACAGGAGTATAGCCAACTGTAATTGCTGAAGGATGCTGCAGAACTACGATCTGTGCTGTAAATTCTTCTGCAACAGTAGGTGGATTCTTGGAATGGCCACATACATCTCCTCTTCTTACATCGGTCTTACCAACACCTCTTACATTCCATCCAATATTGTCACCTGGACGTGCTTCAGGTGCTTCTTCATGGTGCATTTCAATTGATTTTACCTCACCACTGGCACCTGTTGGCATAAATGTAACATTGTCACCTTTCTTCATAACTCCGGTTTCAACTCTGCCTACAGGCACTGTACCAATACCTGAGATAGTGTAGGCGTCCTGTACAGGGACCCTGAGAGGCAGGTTGTCAGCTTTTTCTGGTTCTTTCAGATTATCCAGTGCCTGCAAAATAGTAGGTCCATCATACCATGGAGTGTTGTCACTCTTCTTGGCAATATTGTCACCAACATAAGCAGATACCGGAATGAATGGGATCTCAGATGCCTTGAACCCTACCATTCCCAGAAGGTTTGATACATCCTTTTTGACCTGGTTATATCTGTCTTCACTGTACTTTGTATCGTCCATCTTATTAACTGCTATAATAAGCTGGTTTATACCAAGGGTCCTTGAAAGGAAGACATGCTCTTTGGTCTGTGCCATTACGCCATCTGGAGCAGCAACTACAAGAATAGCTGCATCGGCCTGTGAAGCACCTGTGATCATGTTTTTGACAAAGTCACGGTGTCCTGGACAGTCCACAATGGTGAAGTAATATTTATCGGTATCAAATCTTTTGTGAGCAATATCGATAGTAATACCTCTCTCCCTTTCCTCTTTCAGGGAGTCCATGACCCATGCAAATGCAAAGCTTTCTTTTCCTTTCTCTCGTGCTTCAGCTTTGTACTTTTCTATAAGGTGGGATGGAACCGCACCTGATTCGAACATCAATCTACCAACAAGTGTTGACTTACCATGGTCAATGTGACCAATAACCGCTAAATTCATGTGGGGTTTCTGTGCCATATTTCTTAATCCTCCATACTTACTATTAACAAACTATGTGTTTTGAGCCTAATTGTTCTTTATACGTTTAAACCTTTCTGAAATTCTGTTCAATATATATAAACCTGTCATTAGATCTTTCAAGCACTTATAAAGTCAGATGGTTGTGGTAACTCTTTCTTCAGTCCCTTTCTTTCTCGGATAGAGCTGACAACCTCCCGGATCATATTTGTCGGAAGTGGTTCAAATCCCACAAATTCAGTGCTCCACATTGATCTTCCCTCTGTTGCCGACCTGATATCACCGGCAAATCCAAACATTTCAGAGACAGGAACCTTTGATGAGATACTGGTCATATCCCCTTCACTGGTCATATCCAGAATAACTCCCCTTCTACCCTGAATCTCTTTGGTAGCACCACCCATCTGGGCCTGTGGGACCTGAATGAACAGTTTCTGATAAGGTTCCATGAGAGTATCATTTGCCATAAGCATTGCGGCCTGAACGGCCTGTCTTGAAGCAGGTATTACCTGTGCAGGTCCACGGTGGACTGCATCTTCGTGAAGCTTTGCATCCACAAGTCTTACCTTAACTCCCATACATGGTTCTCTGGAAAGAGGACCGCCCTTCATGACCTCTTCGAATCCTTCAAGGATCAGCTCCATTGTTTCATTCAAATGCTGAATACCTTTAGTGACATCTATGAATACATTACTCTCATATATTTCAGTAATTCCCTTCGCTTCATCTTTACTCATACCAAGAGCCATCAGTTTTTCTCGCCTCTCAAGTTCCGGCAGGTCCATTGAGATTTCCCCTTCCTTTATTGCTTTCCTGATTTCAGGATCAAGAGGCTCAACCTCAATGTAGAATCTGTTGTGTCTGTTGGGAGATTTACCTTCAACCGGGCCTGCTTTGCCCTGTATAGTCTCTCTATATACAACTATAGGAGGCGTAGTCGAGATTTCAACTCCTTTATCTCTCTGAATACGGTGAGCAATTACTTCAAGATGGAGTTCACCCATACCAGCCATCAGATGTTCACCCGTTTCTTCATTCAGTGTGATCTGGAGGGTAGGGTCCTCTTTTGAAACCTGTCTGAGAACCTCAACAAGTTTTGGAAGGTCTCTCATATGTTTTGCTTCAACTGCAACTGTTACAACAGGTTCGCTTGCATGTCGGATAGTTTCAAAAGGAGTCATGTCTTCCAGGGTAGTTACCGTTGAACCTACGATAGCATCCTTGAGTCCGGTCACAGCAGCAATGTTTCCTGCCGGAATGTTCTCCACTTCAATCCTTTCAGGACCCATGAAAACACCTACCTGTTGAATCCTGTTTTTCTGGGCAATTCCGGAAACATATGTTTCCATACCTCTTGAAAGTGATCCGCTGAATATTCTGCCGGTTGCTACTTCACCTGCATGGGGGTCCATCGAAATATCCGTGACCATAAATGAAAGTGGCGCATCTGCATCTGCATTTTTCATGGCCAGTCCAATCTCGGAACTGACATCTCCATGCCATATTGCACTGACCCTGCCTTCCTGTGCATCTATCGGGCTGGGCAGGTAGCGAATGACCATGTCATTGACAGCTTCATGGAGGGGGCATTTTTCTGCAAGTGTTTTC